>JAITTC010000152.1 GCA_031287285.1 Christensenellaceae bacterium | reverse complement strand
CCGGCGCCGGCGAGAATAAGTCGATGAAGTTCGTCCGCCAGGCCTTTCGCAGAAACCCGGACGCCGAGATCATCGTCGCGGGCTGCATGGCCCAGCAAAGGGGCGAGGCCCTCTTTTTGCCCGGCGTAAGGCTGGTTTTAGGCAACGCAAGGCGCGGCGAGGTCGTCGCCCTGCTTGAGGATGCGATGCGGCGCGGCGTTTCGCTCTGCGCGGTCGAGTCTCTCTCTTCTCAGCCCTTCGAAACCCTTGAAATCGAGGCCTCCGAGGGCCATTCCCGCGCCGTGCTCAAGATCCAGGAGGGCTGCAGCAACCATTGCAGCTACTGCATCATCCCGTCGGTGCGCGGGCCCCTGCGCTCCAGGCAGCTTTCCTCCATCCGCGCGGAGGCGCGGCGCCTTGGCGAAGCCGGCTTTTTTGAGATCGTGGCCACCGGCATCCACCTTTGCTCCTATGGCCTTGACCTCAATGATGGCAGCACCCTCCTGGATGCCGTTTCCGCCCTTCACGAGGCGCCCGGCGTCCGCCGCATCCGGCTTGGCTCCCTGGAGCCCGGCTTCATCACGCGAGAGCGCGCCCGGGCGCTTGCCGCCTTTCCAAAGCTCTGCCCGCAGTTTCATCTCTCGCTTCAGTCGGGCAGCGACGAAATCCTAAGGAAGATGCGCCGCCAATACAGCGCGGCGCAATTCGAAGAGGCGGTCGCCGCCCTGCGCGAGTTCTTCCCGGGCTGCGCCATCACCACCGATGTCATTTGCGGCTTCCCCGGCGAAAGCGAGGAGGATTTCGCGAAAACCCTGGCCTTTTGCGAAAAAATCGCCTTTTCGCGCCTGCACGTCTTCCCCTATTCCAGGCGCGAGGGCACCCCGGCCGCCGCCTTCCCAGGTCAGTTGCCCGAGGCGCTTCGCCAGGCCCGCGCGCGCGAGCTCATCGCCCTTGGGGCCACCCTCGAAAGCGCCTACGCAAGGGGTTTCGTCGGCAAGCAGGTCGAAGTCCTCTGCGAGGAAGACGGCTGCGGCTATACCCGCGAATATCTAAGATTTCGCTTCCCTTCCGAGCCAAAACCAGGCCAGCTCCTTCGCGCCAAGGTCCTTTCAGCGAGCGGGCCCCTGCTCCTGGGCGAAGGGATTTAGCGCTTCACCAAAGTTCATCCCAAAGGGAGGTCTTTTCCATGGACTGCATCTTCTGCAAGATCGCCGCCGGCGAAATCCCATCCAAGTTCATCTATGAAGACGAGCTCTGCCTTGCCTTTCACGACATTTCCCCCATGGCCAAGGCCCATGCGCTGGTCATCCCCAAGGCCCATCACGATTCCCTGCAAAGGGCCTCGGGCGACGCTGCGCTTCTTGGCCATCTTCTCAGGGTTTGCGCCGTCGTGGCGGAAACCCTCGGCCTGGCCGATGGCTACCGCGTCGTCACCAATGTTGGCGAGAACGGCGGCCAAACCGTGCGGCACCTGCACTTCCACGTGCTCGGCGGCGAAAAGCTAAGCGCCAATCTGGCGTGAAGGCCTTCCTTGCGGGGCTTTGCCTGCCCTTGCTGCTCGCCGCGCTTTTGGGCTGTGCGGGGCGGGCCAGGCCGGCAGCCGTCGAGGATTTTCTCGAGCTGTGCGCCGCTGCCGATGATTTCACGCTGACATCCTCGGCCCAGTTTTTCGACATCACGCCGGGCGATCTTTTCTCTAGCACCAGCTGCCAGATCTTCAAAGATGGCTTCGGCTGCGAAAGCTACCTGCTCAAGGGGCGCGAAATCCGCCGCCTGGGCAGCGGCTTTGGCGGCTACGGGCTGAGCTGCGCCGAGCCTTGCGATCTTGGCGGCGCGCCGGGGCTAATCTATGCCTACTCCTTCGGCTCGGGGATGCATCGCGCGCAAGTCGCCGTGCTCAACCTCGAAACCCTCGAAGAAAGCGTGCTCGATTATGCCTTCTTCCAAGGCGAGCTCCTGCTTAAAAGGCAGTCCTCCACCCGGTTTGGGCTCTATTCGGCAGAAGCAGCCCTTGGCCTTTCGGGCGAAACGGACTTTGCTAAGCTCCCCTTGCGGCAAGGCGAACTTCTAGGCGAAATCACGCTTGAGGGCGGCGCTGCCACCCTGCTGCCCGCCGAGGTTTCAAGCCCTTCTTAGCGCAAAAAGGCAGCCCGGAAGGAAATCCTTCCGGGCTGCTTTCTATTTCAGCCATGAGCAATGCCTGTAAGCCGAGTTCTGTCTTGAGCGACCATCTATCTAGGCCGCCTGTTACCAAGCGGCTCGTGCGATTACGCGAAGCGCGACGGGCAGCCGCATATGCTCCGATACCAATCTTGCACCGGGTGGGGTTTACATGGCCGGCCTGTCGCCAGGCCGCCGGTGAGCTCTTACCTCGCCTTTCCATCCTTGCCGGGCATGCCCGGCGGTCTATTTCTGTTGCACTTTCCCTGAAGTCGCCTTCGCCGGGTGTTACCCGGCACCCTGCCCTGCGGTGCTCGGACTTTCCTCAGGCCTTCCGGCCCGCGATCGCCCGGCATTCTCATGGATAAAACCTCTTTTGCGCCCCTTCACGCAGCTTTCAGCGGCTCATTCCTGCGGCGGGATCAGAATCCGCCCGCAGTTCTCGCATTCGGTGATGCCCTCGCCCGAGCGGATGGACTGCATCACCACCGCGGGCAGCGACATATTGCATCCGCTGCACTGATCGCCGTTTGGCGTAGCCATCGGCGGGAAGCTCTGCTCCTTGATGGCCATATAGCGGTCAATCAGCGCGGAATCGATGCCCTCCGCCGCCTTTTCGCGCTCTTCCTTCAGCGCCGCGAGCCTCTCATTCTGCTTGGCCAGCTCCAGGTCATACTGCGCCTTCAGCTTGGTGTATTCCTCGCGGGCCTTCATCGCCTTCTGGCGGATCTCGCGGTAGCGCGCGCCGATGTGCTGCGAGTCGCGCGCCATGCGCGCAAGCTCCTTTTCAAAGCCGCGCAGCTTGGTTTCAGCCTCCTGCAGCTGCACAATGACCTTATGCGCCTGCACGGCGGTGGGGAAGGCGCTGTCGTCTTCGAGCTTCCCCGCGATCTCCTCCACCTGGCGAAGCAGCTCCTCATGCGCCTTCTGCATTTCCTCGAGCTTTTCGAGGGCGCTGCCCGCGTCCTTTTCCATGCCCTTGACGAGGGTCTGCTGATCCGCCACCAGATTGCGCAGCCGCAAAAGCTTGGTGCGCATCGGGTAGGCGCGCATTTCCCCCTCGTAGCGCGTCACCTTAATGTCTTCTTTTTGGTAGGCCCAAAGTCTTTCGAGTTGCTGCATAACAGCCTCCTAACGTCAATCTCCCCAAATTCATCCCATGCGCGATATGAAGCGCTTAAAGCTCCGCGGGCGGCGCGATTTCAGCCGGCGCCCCCTCGGCCGAGGCCTGCTCCAGCGCCGGGCGCCTGCCAATCAACCTGGCATTGTGCGGCACCGTATACTTGGCGATGTGCTGGTTTACGCCCAAAATCCCCAAGAACCCAAGCCCCAGGGAAATCAGCAGGTCCATGGCCATCTCACCTTCTGAAAAGATCGCGGCAATCGTTTCGAAATCCACGATGTAGTCGTTCAGAAGCAAAAACATCGCGACCAGCCCCACATTCACGGCCAAAATCATGCCGATCGAAACGAGATAGACCGTCGCGATCGCCGCGCCGCGCTTTTTAGGCCCATGAAAGAGCTTGTAGCCAAAAAAGGCGCAAAAACCGATTAAAAACGCCAGCCAACCCACGATCCAGCCATTTAAATAGGCGATGACCCAAGGAATCGAACCGACCGCGGCGCCAAGCACCGCACCGATCAATCCCGTCAGGGCAAAAAGCGGCGAGCCCATACCCTTCCTGTTTTCTTCCTCGATGGCGGCCACGCACTCCGCGCAAACCGGGCAGGCGGCCTGGTTAAAAAGGGCGATCTCGTCCGTCTGCTTGCCGCAGCGTACGCAGCTGACATTGGGCACCAGGTTGTTCTGCTTGGCGCTGCCCACCACCGTGCTGAAAAACCAGTCCAGATTTTCGGGCCGCAGGGCCTTGCCGCTATTGGCGATGGCCACGGTAAAGAACTCGCCCTTCTGCGTCACCCGCGGGTTGCGATAGACCTTCAGCGCGCGAATGCCGCCCCGAATCGCCTCGGCAGCCGTGCTCCCGGGCAAGACATGCTGAAGTAGAACGTGCTTAAGCTGCCGGTGCAGCCGGAAGGCGTCGCGGTCACATACACATCGTCTATCATGCCGTAAAGAATGCCGCGCTCCCGGCCGTCTTCTTCCCGAAATCCCCTTGAAATCAAGTACTCGCGCAGCTTCCGATGCATCCTCACCCTCCCCTTATCTCTCGAATTCAGCCTTCTGCGGCCGCCTTGGTTGCCGACGGACCTTTTCGCGGGTGCGGCGAACCGGAAGGCTGCTGTGAAAAAAGATGCCCCTAAAACGAGTAGCCGCTTCTGCCGTTGTGTATCCAATGGATTCTTCCCATTTTCGAGATTTGGCCGCCCGCCATGAAAATGGCGCTGTCGTCCTCCATGGCGTAGATGGGCAGATCCATAGAAATACCCAACAAAGTCTCCAATACCTGCTGGTTTTTGGGCGTAAAATGAGGCTTGATGGTGACGTCGGCCAGGCCCAGGCCTTTATATGGGAGAGGGGATTCCTTGGTGTCAAGCGAGCGCTCGGCCATGTTGATCGCCCCCGCGCTGACGCCCAATACCGCCGCGGGAGCATCGCAAATCACGGCATCTAAGCCCGTTTCGCGCAAAAACCGCATTTGCAGTCCGGGGTGGCCACCCATGAGAAATACACAGGAAGCTTCGCGAATCCATTGCGCGGCGTGTGCGGGCTCCATCCGATCATCAACGACCTGGTGCCGCGCGAAAGGCAAGCCGATCTCTTCAAACATGCCGTGCATGCCGGCCGCATCGTCGTCATTTTTCGCGTGCTCTGCCGGCCAAGCGCTCACGAAGACCAGACTGCCGCGCTCTGTCAGCTCTTCGCGGAGCCGTTCGGCCACATTGGCAGGGAAGCTATGGCTGGGAAATCCGCTGAAAAAGCCAAGCAATCTGTGGTCCATGCCGGTCTCCTCGCATGATGTGGCATTCTGTCGGCATCTTTTGGTGCGCCTGGCGGGATTTGAACCCACGGCCCTTCGAGTCGGAGTCGAATACTCTATCCACTGAGCTACAGGCGCACAAATCAAAGTTCCGCAGAGCAGTATAACACAACTTCTCGCCGAGGGAAAGCCCAAAATCAGCTTAAGTCCAGCTCAAGGCGGTTCGTGCCGCTGTCCCACAGGCGCTCGAGGTGATAAAACTCCCTCTCGGGCTCGTGGAAGATGTGCACGATCAGCCCGCCGAAGTCCATCACCACCCAGCGCCCCTCCCTGTAACCCTCGGCGCGCAAAAGGGGGCGCCCGGCCTCCGCCATCCTCTCTTCCAGCTCGTCATACAGGGCCCGCGCCAGGATCGTGTTGCGCCCGGAACAGATCACAAAATAGTCCGCGATGATCGACTGCTGTGAAATGTCAAGGCAGAGTATGTTTTCCGCCTGCTTTGCGTCCAAAACCGCGCAGGCCTTCCTCGCGAGGGCTTCCAATTCGTTCATTTAAAGACTTCCTTTCTTTCGATCATCCAGACGATCGCGTTATAGCTCTCAAGGCTCTGCGGGTGAATCGCCTTCTTTTTTTCGAGCAAGACTCGCATGGTCGCGGCCAGGGCGTCGCGAAGCGCCATTTCAAGCGAGAGTTTTGCGGTTTCGCGCAGCTTGGGGACGTCGGCATAGCGCCTGCCGGGCTCGATCCAGTCCGCCAGGCAAACGACAGCGTCCAGCAGGCTCATGCCCGGGCTCCCCGCGATATGCCTTCGCACCGCGTTCAAAACCCCTTCGTCGCTCTCGCCAAACTCCTCTTTTAAGAGGCTTGCGCTGATCTTGGCATGCAAGAGCTTCGGGTCGCAGCGCTCGTATTCATCGACGGGCAAAGCGCGCGCGGCTGCGTACTTCAGCATCTCATCCGGCTCCATCCACTTCGAAAGGTCGTGCGCAAGCCCCGCCGCGTAGGCTTTTTGAGGATCCGCACCGAAGCGCTCGGCCAGTTCCCGCGCGGTTTGCGCCACACCCAGGCTGTGTTCATAGCGCGAGGGCGAAAGCTTCGCCCTCAGGTAGGTAAGGAGCGCTTTTTCGTTCATTCCGCGTCCTCCCCGAGGTAAAGGCCCTCTTTTTCGATGTAGGCGCGCACTTTTTCGTCTAAAAGTCCGCTCGTGTCGCCTCGAACGCGCAAAAGCGCCCGCAGTTCCGTCGAGGAAAGCTCCGGGCCCGCCAAGGGCAGGATTTGAATTCGCGCGCCATATTCCCCTTTAAGCCTTTCGGCCATCTCCAGCGCGGCGCCCTTTTCTTGCCCCAGCCGCCCCACGACCTCGAAGATACACAAAGGGTAAATCTCCTCGTGCCGCCACCAGCTCGGCAGCTGAAAGAGCGTGTCCATCCCGATGATATAATGCAGCTCCGCTTCGGGCTCCAGGGCCTTATAGGCGCGCAGGGTGTCTAGGGTGTAGATCACGCCCTCACGGCGGATCTCCATGTCGCTGACCCGCGCGAAGGGCAGCCCTTCGGCGGCCAATCGCACCATTTCCAGCCGCTGCGAGGGGCTCGCGCCGATGGCGCGCTTATGCGGCGGCCTCCCCGCGGGCATGAAATCCACCCTCGATAGCCCCAAAAAGTCCTGAACCGCTCGGGCGATGCCGGTATGCCCCAGGTGAATGGGGTCGAAGGTGCCGCCCA
>JAITTC010000147.1 GCA_031287285.1 Christensenellaceae bacterium | reverse complement strand
ATCGTCATCGACGAGCTGCACGTATACAGGGGCGTGTTCGGCTCGAACATGGCCAACGTCATTCGCCGCCTGCGGCGGCTTTGCGCCTTTTACGGCTCCAATCCGCGGTTTATCTGCTGCTCTGCCACCATCGCAAACCCGGGCGAGCTGGCCGAGCAGATCATCGGCGAAAAGGTGGAGCTCATCGACGAAAACGGCGCCCCCTCGGGCGAGAAGAACCTCATCTTTTACAACCCGCCGGTCGTCAACCGCCAGCTTGGCATCCGCGAAAGCTCGCTGAGCCACGCGCGGCGCCTTTCCGGCGAGCTGCTGCAAAACGGCATTCATTCCATCACCTTCGCGCGCTCAAGGCTGAACGTCGAGGTGCTGACGACCTACTTAAAGCGCCTCGTTTCCGACGTTTTAGGCAATTCAGACGCCGTTCGCGGCTACCGCGGCGGCTATTTGCCCACCCTGCGCCGCGAAATCGAGCGCGGCCTGCGCAGCGGCGAGGTGCGCGCCGTCGTTTCGACCAACGCGCTGGAGCTTGGCATCGACATCGGCCAGCTCGAAGCCTGCGTGCTCTGCGGCTACCCAGGCTCTGTGGCCAGCACCTGGCAGCAGGCCGGGCGCGCGGGCAGGCGGCAGGGCTCGAGCGCGACCTTTTTGGTGGCTTCGTCCTCGCCGCTCGATCAATACATCGCAAAGCACCCGGAATACTTCCTCGATCAGTCGCCGGAGCACGCTTCGATCAACCCAGACAATCTCTTCGTGCTGCTCAACCACCTGAAGTGCGCGGCCTACGAGCTGCCCTTCAGCCAGGGGGAGCTCTTTGGCGACGCACCAGCCACGCAAGAGATGCTGCGCTACCTCGAGGAAGAGAAGATCCTGCACCTGTCGGGCGGGCGCTACCACTGGATGGCTGACGACTTCCCCTCGACCGAGGTTTCGCTCCGCTCCGCCTTTGACGAAAACTTCCTCATCATCGACATCAGCGACCCTTCCCATCACGAGGTCATCGGCGAAATGGATCGCTACACCGTGCCGATGCTCTTGCACGAGCGCGCGATCTACTTGCACAACGCCCAGCAATACCAGGTCGAAACCCTCGATTTCGACGATAAAAAGGCCTATATCCGCAAGGTGGACGTCGATTATTACACCGACGCAGACCTAAACGTCAACCTGCGCGTTTTAGACGTATTCCGCACGCGCGGGGCGCTGAGCCTTGGCGAGGTGCTGGTGACCTCCATCGTGAGCGTCTTTAAAAAGATGAAGTTCGACACGCACGAAAATCTGGGCTTTGGCGAGGTGAACCTCCCGGAGCTTGAAATGCACACCTCCGCCATGTGGCTCACGGCTGAAGAGAGCGTGTTCGAGGGCTTTGACCGCGAGGAGGCGGGCAGCGCCATGCTGGGCCTGAGCTACGCCCTTGGCACCATCGCTCCCCTCTACCTGATGTGCGCCGCCTGGGATATCCGCGTGAGCTTTCATGTGCGCGACAGCTTTACGAAAAAGCCAACCCTTTACATTTCAGACGGCATACCGGGCGGCATCGGCCTTTCAGACAAGGCCTTTGAGATGATGGAGGCTCTGCTTGCCCACGCCGCCGAAACCATCGAAAACTGCCCTTGCGAGGCGGGCTGCCCCTCGTGCCTTGGCTCCCCCTACGGCAAAAACGGCAAAAAGAACGCCCTGGAACTGGCAAAGAGGCTGCGCCATGAGCTTCCTTAGAGACAGGCTCAAGCAAATCGCCGAAAGCAGGCAGCAAGAGGCGCCTGCGCAAAGCCTGCCGCCGCCTTGCTGCGCGGTTCGGCAAACGAGCCTTGAGCTTGGCGAAATGAAGCTCAGTAAGGAAGGCCTTTTCTTCCTGGGCGGCGACGAAGCAGCCCAGGCCTTCACCAGCCCTGACGGCCTTGCCTTCATCGATGTAGAGAGCACCGGCCTTTCGCGCGGGGCGGGCACCGTGGCCTTTGAAATCGGCATCGGCCGGCTGGCCGGCAGCCGAATGGAGCTTACCCAGCTCTATATGCGCGACTACGATGAAGAGCGGGATCTCCTCCTCCGCGCCGCCGAGTGCTTAAAGGGAGCCGAATTGCTCGTGAGCTTCAACGGCAAGAGCTTCGATTTGCCGATGCTGCGCGCCCGCATGGTGATGAACCGCCTCCCGCCGGGCTTTACGGGCCTGCCGCAGCTGGATCTCTTGCACGGCGCGCGCAGGCTCTATAAGCTAAGGCTCAAGCAGTGCAGTTTGAGCAAACTGGAAGAGATGATTTTGGGCAGTCCGCGCCAGGGCGACATCCCAGGCGCGCTGATCCCGGGCATTTGGGCCGCGTTTCTAAAAGACGGCGACTTAGAGCCAATTTTTAGGGTTTTAGAGCACAACGAGCGGGACGTATTCTCGATGGCCTTGCTGCTGCGCGAACTGCTCGCGGCGCAAGAAAACCCAACCGCTCAAAAGCACGCGGAGGATATTTACTCTGCGGGCCTTGCGCTTGAAAGGGCCGGCCGCACGGGCGAAGCCGAGCGCTGCTACGCCTTTACGCTAAGCTGCGGCACGCGCCTGCTTTCGGGCAGGGCATTGAGCCGCATCTACAGGCGGCAGGGCAGGCTTGACGAGAACATCGCCCACTTAAATGCCCTAAACGAAGCAAGCGGCGGCGAAAACTTCGCGCGCATCGAGCTCGCCAAGATCTATGAGCATAAAAAGAAGGACTATGCCAGCGCGCTGCGCCTGACCGAAGAGGCCCTGTCTCTCGGGCAGCCGGGCGCCGAGGCGGAGGCGCTGCGCGCGAGGCAAAAGAGGCTGCTCCGGCGCCTCAACGGGGGAGGTTAAGGCTTTGGCATTTGCGAACTTCAGCGCCTGGCGGGCGCTGGCCCTGCACTCGCTAAAAAGGGAGGAAGCGGCCCTTCCGCTCTATGAAAAAGCTTACTTGGGCGCCACGAAGAACGTGCAGGCGCTGCTGGCCTACGGGCTGCTGCTGCTTCGGCGCGGCGGTGAGGACGAGAAGGCCATCGAGGTATTCAAGGCTGCTGCAAAGCGCAAGCTAGGCGCCCGCCAGTGGCTGGCGCTCTACCAAAACCTCGGGCTGGCCTACTGGCTCAGCGGCGATTTGCCCCGCGCGCTGACGCTCTTTTCGCGCATCTATCAAAGGAGCCAGTCGGCCAGCGTTCGCGGCATTTACGGCCTGCTGCTGATCGAAAAAGGCGGCGAAAGCGGCGATTATGAAGAGGCCCTTCGCTTTTGCGAAGAAGCCGCGGGCTACGATGGCGAGGACTCGGTGCTGGTCGATAACCTGGCCCAGGTTTTAAGCCGCACGGGCGAAGAGGCCGACCGAGCGCGGGCGGAAGAACTCTTCCGCAAGGCGCTGGCGCTCAGCCCGACGCAATTCGATTCGCTCTGCGGCCTCGCAAGGATCTGCATGCAAACAAACCGCGAGGAAGAGGCGCGCGGGCTCCTCGAAAGGGCGCTGCAGCGGCCCGAAAGCCGCTTCAACGCCATTTCCAGGGGCGAAGCGCTCGAAATGGCGAAGGCACTTGGCCGTATCTAAATAAAAAACCGCCGGAAGCGGCGGTTTTAAAGGGATTATGTAGGGGTTTCAGGCTCGCTCCAAAGCGTCCGCGATGGCCTGCACGATCTTGAGCGCGGCGCCCGAATCCACGGTGCGCAGGCGCTCGATCAGCTCGGTTTCAGCCCCTTCGCGCGGGCGAACCCTGGGCCTTGGCAGCGAACGCTGCTTGCGGTAGGGGTCGATGGCCGGGAAGCCGCCTTGGCGAAGTTCCTCGACCGTTTCGTGGATGAGCTCCGGATGGCTCTTGAGCAGGGAGCGGTACTTGTTCTGCAGGCGAAGGGCCTGCGTTTTATCCCCGCTGCCAAGCCTGGTGACACAGGCCCTGACGGACTGCCCCTGCCCCTGCGCGACCAGCACGTTCTTGAGCAGGTTGCGCACTTCATCCTCCTCAAAGGGCACGAAGGGCGTGGCGCGTTTGATGCAAAGATCCTCGGGGGCCTCCTGGGCCTTCAGGGTGGCGTAGTAGTGGTTGCGTATGGAATTGGCCTTGCGCCCCGTGCGCCTGGCCGTGCGGTCAAAGGCGTTGCGAAGAGGTTCCCCGCCCTCGTTGCAAAGGCGGACTTCCTCCCACAAGGCCTCGATCTCTTCCTCATTCCAGCCGAAACGGCCGCGTGAAATGCTCTGCTGCTTCATGCACTGCGTTCCTCCTTCACCATGTGGTGTTCTTTATAGAGTATGCGCACGAGTGCGAAAAACGATACAGATTCAGCCAAGTTCGCCTGGCTTTTTTAAAGAAGGGGGGCGGGGAAAATGCGCCTGCCGGAAGCTATCGAGCGTCAGCTCCTGCTCCTGAGCGCCGAAACGGACGCTGGCGTGCTGCAAAAAAGCGCCAAAGCGCTGAGCGAGCGCTACAGGGCGAGCGAAAAGCGCGGCGACGGGAAGAGCCTTTTGGGCGGCGAAGCGGAGGTGCTTGGCTACGCCCTTTCGAGGATGCCTGCCAGCTATGCCGCCGTCCATCGCGCGCTTCAAATTGCGAGCGAGGGCCTGGATTTGAGCGGAATGGGCAGCGTGCTCGACCTTGGCGCGGGGCCCGGCACGGCAAGCCTTGCCGCGCTCTCGTTTTGCGAGCCAAGGGATTTGATCTTGGTCGAAAGGGACCCCCGCATGGCCGCGCTGGCCTTGTCTCTGCTGCCCGCGATGAAGCCGGACCTTCAACCGCGGCTATTTTTAAGCGAAATGAATGAAATGCCCCTGCCTGAGAGCGACTTGATCCTGGCGGCTTACTGCCTTTTGGAGCTCGATGGGCATGCGGCCGATGAAATGGTCAAAAAAATGGCCAAAAGCGCAAAA
>JAITTC010000102.1 GCA_031287285.1 Christensenellaceae bacterium | reverse complement strand
CCGATCACCTCGGCTGTGGCGCAAAGAAGCTCCGCGTCGTAGATATGCCCGCCGTTTTTGGCGGAAAGGCAAAGTTTAGCCGCGATGTCCTCTTCGCGTATGGGGGCTTTTCCGTCGTTCCAAAAGGCGAAGAGCACGGAAGAGAGGTTTTGAACCTCATCGCCGTTGTAGTGGGTCTTCAGCCCGCTCCATTCCGAAACGCCGCCGCGGAATAGAGGGGTGAGCTCATAAAACCAGCGAGGCTTCATTATGCGGTTGAAGCGCGCCGTAATCAACCAGCTGATAGCCCCGCCAAGGAGGAGCGTAATGACCGAAATCACAGCGGTTTCTAAGCTCATGGCCGATCCCTCCCTCCATTACCGCCATGATACCATTCAATCCGTCAAATGGCAATGCAAAAGGGCTTCTTTTGCGCGTTCCTGCTCGGATTGCTCTGTGGCTCCGCCGCTTGCGATAACGAAGCAGGCGGCGAGAGCTTCCGGGCTGGCCCTGTCGCGTCGCCCCCAATGCCGCCTTCCGGCGCAAAAAGCCAGGCCAGATCGCGTGAAGGCTGCTTTTTACCTTCCGGATAGGCCTGAGTCGGGAAGGAAGGCGCGAAACGAGCGGCGAAAAAAGCCGTCTAAGGGATTGAGGTGAATGCAATGGACGATGCGCAGATCGTCGAGCTATTCTGGCAGCGTTCGGAGGACGCGCTCAGCGCCGCGGCGGCGCGCTTCGGCGCGCACTGCCGCGGGATCGCCAAAAACATCCTCGGCAGCGAGGCGGATGCGGAGGAATGCCTGAGCGATGCCCTCTTGCGGGCCTGGAACGCGATTCCGCCCGCGAAGCCGCTTTATTTAAAGGCGTTTTTTGGCAAGATCGCGCGAAATTTGGCGCTCGACCGCTATGCGGCTGCCCGCGCGCAAAAGCGCGGCGGCGGCGCGGTGGAAATCGCCCTCGAAGAGCTGGGCGAGGTGCTCGCCGCGCCAAGCGGTGCGGAGGAGGGCGAGATCATGGCCGCCATCCATGCCTTTTTGCGCGAGGAGCCGCCGGAGCTTCGCCGGCTTTTCGTCAAGCGTTATTTTTATCTGCAGGGCATCGGGGAAATCGCCAGGGAACGCGGCTGCGGCGAGGGGCGAATCCGCTCCGCGCTGTTCCGGCAGCGGGGGCGGCTCAAAAAGAGGCTTGAAAGCGAGGGCTTGATATGACGGAAATGGAATTGCTGCGCGCAATCGGCGGCCTAGACGACGAACTGGTCGAGTTTGCCGCGCCGGGGGAGCAGGAGATGGGCCAAAACCCTAAAAAACCCCTGCATCGTTGGCAATGGGCCTTGCCCGCCGCCTGCCTGTTGCTGGCCGCCCTTTCGCTGCACCTCTGGCTGAGCGGAGCCGGCCTGGGGCGCGGTTTTGGCGGCGGGCAGATGGCCGGCGGCTGGCAGGAGGGCGGCGGGCCCGAGGCGCCCTCGGGCGAGATTCCGTCCGGAGCGCTTCAACGCGGCGAAGGCCTTTTTCTTGACGAGATTCGCGGCCTGCGGGTAGAGGATGATAACCCGAGCGGGGAAGCCGAGAGCGCCGGCGCCGCCCGGGTGCGAATCGACGAGCTTCATACCCTTTTGCGCGTGATCGGCGCGGAAAGCCCCGGCACGGAGGCTGCGGTCACGATCGTGAAGGTCGTTTCCGTTAAGGAGACGAGCGGCGACGGGGGCGTTCAAGGCCAGATCGCGGAGTGCGAGATCGCCTTCGACGTTTTGGGCGATGCGATCGAGGGGGCAATTGAGCTGAGCCAAAGCCGCTATGGCGGCTGCGCGGGCGAAGAGCAAAGCAATCTTTTGCGCAAAGGGGGCGCCTACCTACTGCCCCTCGTGCGCGGGCAAGGCGAAGAGCGCTGGCGAATCTTTGGCGATTTAGACGTGCTCTTCGAGGTAGACGACCAGGGGCTCGTTCATTCCCATTCTCGGCACCCGGGCCTGAACAAGTACGACGGGCAGGAGCTTGCCTACCTTTGGAAGGACGTGGGCTATCTTTATATGAACCCGATTTTGCGCTCGTCTCTGGCCGAACTCCTTTCACAGGGCTACGAGGTCGAGCGCAAGGGCCAAACCCTGCGGCTGGTTCATCCAAATCTTGGCTGGGACGAGGCGGACGCCGAAACCTTCAGTGCGACCATCGGCGCGGATGGCAAAATCGCCCCGCGCGAGGGCGAACACAACGTATTTGGCCAGCTTAAAGGCATGACCGAAGGGGAAATGGACGAGGCCTTGCTGAAAATCGAGCGTTATCTACGGGGTGAGCCCCGCGGCGCGCGATCTCAGCCCACAGAAACCCAGGCCCCTCTCGACGCTTCGGAGGCGGCGCAGGCTTCAGAGGCCCCGAGCCTGCGCGCGGAGGGCGCGCGGGCGCTGCCCGAGGCCTGAATTACGCAAGGGAGGTTGCCCGGCCAAGGCGGGCTTCCGGGCGCTGACGACGCTTGGAAAGGGGGTTGACGACCGCCGCCGCCGGGGATTGAGGCAGCATTTATCTACGGGCTGAGCCTCGCGGCGCGCGATCTGAGCCCACAGAAACCGAGGCCCCTCTCGACGCTTCGGAGGCGGCGCAGGCTTCAGAGGCCCGAGCCCTGAATAAGGCAAGGGAGGTTGCCCGGCCACGGCGGGCTTCCAGGCGCTGACGACGCTTGGAAAGGGGGTTGACGACCGCCGCTGCGCTGTGCCCATCGGGGATTGAGGCAGCATTTGACAAATCTCGCCCTTTGTGCTTAACTAGGTGCCAGAAATAAAAATGGTCTTTCAAAAGGCGAATTTGATCAAAAAGGCTCGTGCTTATGCAGACTTACATGCAGTTTGAAATAACCTTGCGGCCTGAGGGGGAGCTGTTCGGCTGGCTCGGGCATTTATTGCACGGGGCTTTGTTCGCGCAGCTGGCAAAGGCCGGCCCACCACTTGCGACCCGCATACATGCAGGCGAAAAGAAGCCTTTTTCGCTATATTTCTCCTATCAGGGTGGTCTTGTTACGCTCCATTTAAACGCCTGGGACGACGAGCTGTGCAAAGCGATTCCGACAGCCTTTTCGGTGGGCACGCGCCTGCTCCTTTCGCGCACAGAAGCGCAGGTCGAGCGCTTTGCCCTGCGTCAAGAGCTGAATTGGCGCGCTGACCCGGCCGAATTTGGGCAATTTCGCCTTCATTTCATCAGCCCGACCTGCTTTCGCCCCACAAGGCAGACGCTGCTCTTCCCCGAGGGCGAATACATCATCGAGAGCTTGACCCGCTCCACCGGGCTCGCCCTTAATGGGGAAGCGGGCCAGTTTTTGCAGCCTCTTCGTTATTCCCTGCACACGGAAGCGGTGAATTTTAAGCTTTATTCCATCACGGGCTTCTTGGGCTGGGCGGAGTATGCCATCGCCGCGAACGCGCCTGCGGAATTGCAGGCGGAATTGCGGGCTTTGCCCTACACAGGGCTTGGCTACAAGACCACGCAGGGCCTCGGCGCCGTGAGGATTGAGCCCGCCATTTAGTTTGAAGGGGTTTATTTGCGATGGGCGCCAGCGAACAGCGTCTTCCATTGCAGAGTAGACGGTAAAAAGAGGGCTTTATTGCGGATTTGATCTATGCCGGGCTTGGGGTATAGGGCCATTTAGGGCGTGGCGCCGCAGAGATCAAGCCATCACCAAAACCCTGCCGCACAACGGAAAAAGACGCCCCGATTAGGAGGGCGTCTTTTGCGCGTTTAGCTTTTGTGCTTTCGCACTACATGCCAAGCGATATAGGCCAAAAGCGCAAATATTCCAATATAGACTAAAATTCGCCCTGACCAAAGAGCAACCCCGCAGTCTACGAGGGTGGGAACTGCGCTTAGAACTTGGAATCCGCCTCCGATTAGGCTGGCAATCGCGACAACAGCGAGCAAAAAACCGCTGATTGCTTCCGTATGACCGCGTGCATATTCCCCAAGCCTATCGAGCTGCTTTTCGGTCGCCCCCATGTATTTGGGGATGAACAGGGTCGCTTGCAGTTTATCGTACATCTCGATTCCCTGGTCCTGCGCGGTGACCTCCTCGTGATAGATTTGACTGAGAAACCGCGCATAGGAGGCCTGCAATTGGGGAACCTCGTTGCATGCTCTTTCTCGAGGGATGAAGCCGTGGATGAAATAGTCCATGCGATTTCGTGAAAATTCTAAGGGTCCGTTAAGCAACTTGGGGACTCTATTACGCGCTCTTTTTCTTTTTCGGCGTTCACCGTCCGTGAGATCCTGTGAAAGCTCTGAGATTCTGCCAGAAAAGTAGAGAAGGTGTGCTCGCTGCGCGAGCGCGAGCGCTACCATTTGGAAGTACATCGTGCTGAAATGCTCGATGAGGTAGGGGGGCATGCCATTGGTTTCATCGGTGCCTTCGGTGCCCAACATCACATAGGAGTAATTTGTAAAGCCATAAAGGGTTCCCCCACCGATCCATCGCGAATAACTGGCCTTTTTGATGGCTTCCAGCCGCCCTGCGCGGTTGAGAAAGGTCGGGCTTCCTACATCGACGAACATCAGCTTGTACCAATCGTCCAGCGCGGGCCTTTGGCTCATGACCATCCTCGGTTCATCCTTCGCTTCGCAGGCCTTTTTTACGAAGTAGTGCCGGAAGCTTTCGGTATGAAAGCTCGCTTCCTCGTCGGTCTCATCGCGCAGGCCGTCAATCAACGCTTGATTTTTATAGAGAAGCATCACGAACATCCTGTCGTCGAGCACGGGCTTGACGCACTGAATGCACTTACCCAGCAGCTCCGTTACGGTTTTTGAGATGAACGTTGGATCACCATGGCCTGACTGGCCGGTCTTGAGCGTATAGGCACTCGCAAAATCCTCTTTGATGCCGCTTCCATCGGCGTGAAGAATCTCCAAAGATTCGGCCACCTGGCCCGGCCTAGGTTCCTTCTCGTCAGGCCCCTGGATATAGGGAAAAAAGATTCGGCGGCCATATTCGCAGATTTTGATGATGTCTTCGAGCGGCTGCGTCTCTTCATAGTGCAGCTTATAATAGAGCAGCCCGACCTTCCCCGCCTGGCCATATAGCTTCAGCCCGATACAGTTTATATCGAGTTTATATGGTTCTGGCGCTTCTTTTTCGTTTTTCTTCGCTTGGGGCGTTATGATGTATTGGCTTTTGCCGCCATGGGATGTTTTTTTGTAACGATATTCTCGATATTTTTCTAAATGGTCGTGGTTGCCGCCATCATAGAGCGCAGCATAGGTCGCCGGGTAGAAATACTGGTGCTCGTTCAAGCGTAGTCGAGGCAGTTCGCGTGGATTTTTCTCCCACACACGCTCCCAATTGCCCAATTCCTCCTCTAGCGGCAGGTCCTTGGTGCTATTAAAGGTGAACGGGAACAAGAAGATGAGATTGGTCGCAGTATTCTCTTCCGCCATGGGGCACCCTCCTTGTTGATCGCGCATTCGGCGGCATTTCGCCTGCCGAATGGCTATTTCCTGGGTCGCCTTCGTTCCTCGGCCCGCTTGAGAGCGAGCGCCATCGGGCTGTCAGGCGGCGGCGTGACGGGCCTGGCCGGCTGCGGTCGAAAGCCGGGGGGTGAAGCTGGCCTGACGTTGGCCGAGCCCATGGCGACGGGCTGTAATTCGCGGTAGGGCTTGGCGATTTCACGCGTTGGCTCTTCTAGAACGCCAAAGCCCACGTTGGTCTTCGCGCCGATGCCGAAATCGAGCAGAATGCGCTTGAAAAGCTCTAGCTTCGCATCTGCCAAGACGCAAAGGGGGCTTTCCGCGGTCGGATTCGTATCCTTCAGCCCAAAGCGGAACAGAAAGCAAACTTCGGGCCGGACTTTTAGCAGCTTCAGGGGCGTGGGTTCCTGGAGCAAGCGCGTTAACGAACCGCAGCCCGGGTTGTGCGGCGTAATGCTTTCGATGTTCAGCAGGAGGCCCGATTGGCTGGCAAGCACCGGCACGGCGTCATAGAACACATCCCGCAGAGGGAGATCCGGCTTGCCCGCGTTGCTGACCCATTCGCCGAAAATCGAGCTCTCAAGCTGCTCGACCGCTTCTTTGGACTGCACGCCATCGATATTGCATACCTTGCATAGTTCCTTGATGTATTCCCAAGCCTCTTCTTTGCCTGCGGCCAAATGCTGACGGAAGACGCTTCTGAGCGCGCCCTTGACCGTAGAACCGGGGATGACAGGCAGGCCGGTCGTGTAGTCAAGGTAGAAGCCAAGCTTGATATATTCCTTTACTCGGCTGTTGTTTCGATGAAGTTCCCCATCGAATACGTTCTGGAATGCATTCTCGATCGCACCGTCACTCTTGACGCGCAAGGCGTGCCCGAATAGGGCCTGAAATCGGTCGAGCTGCGTGGGGACGGAGCTTAGGAAGGCGAGCTCGTTCGCGTCTTTGCCTTCCAGCGCTTGCAGCAGATCGGTAAACGCCTTAAGGCAGCCTTTTTCGCCGTATTGCCTGTTATACTGGGGAAAGAGCAGCTCGACGCTCTTACCGCTGTGCTTGCGCAGCGTCAGCGCGAGGGCGTTTTTTTTGATTGTTTGGAGTGTTTTGTTGACGGTCACCATTGCTTCGGCGTTCTTCGCCTCCTCGTGCAGCATCCTGTATGCCAGATTAAAGGCCTCATACAGTGGGAATTTATAATAGCAAATCGCCACGCCGAGCGAGAGAGTAGGCCGCTGAGAACCCGCTTGGAAGCCTTCAAAGCAACCGTCGAAGACCGTTCGGATGCCATTCAGCAGCTCGAATAGGTTGTGGTGCGCCCCTTTCCATTGGCCATTGTTACCTTCGTTATCAAGCGGCGCGATGAAGAGAAGGTCGTCGCCGCCCGCGTAGATGGTTATACCGCCGTATTCCCGCACAAGCTTCGCGCCTTCTTGGGCATAGCGAAGGCATCGACGCGAAAAGTCTGCAAGGTCTTCACAAGTTTTGCAATTTTTAATCGCCTCGCCCATGCCATCTCCGTCGGTTTGGACGATTGCATAATAGGCAAAGCGCTTGAAGGGCAGCAAACCCCGTTCGCGCTCTTTCTTTAGGCGCTCAGAAAAGGGTTGATCATTCCCCGCGATATGGGCCGTGTCGCGAATCGCGCAATGGGGGCCGAGGAGCTGCCAGCGCTCTTGCTCAATGTTCTGAACCAATCGGCTTTTCTTGATGGACTCGTTGTGCCCGCGGACTACATTCCCCTCGGGATCGAGCTTAGGCTGCTCTAACTGCCTTAAAATGGGATTGCTTGTTGCCTGAACCGGGAAGCTGCGCTCTAGTTCGATGGCATCGAGGAGCTGGTTGCCCTTTTGAATGACGCTCTCGCCAAATCCTTCGCTTTCTTCGTCCGCTTCGAATTGCACGGCGTGAATTTGAAGGTAATTTTGGTAGAAGGCGCGATCTTCATTGGGTATCTCATCACCGCAGCACTGCAGCCAGCCTGCGGACTCGCTTTTAAGCTCGTTGATCACGGCCTTAATTTCATCCATCGTGACGGCGCCCTGTTCAAAAAAAGATGGTCGGAATACAGGCCGACCCCAAGGCGCGGGCGCGTATCGTCTAAATCGTCATAATAAGGGGAAAGAAGTGTCATGAATTTCCCAAGGCGCTTGCAAAGTTCCCTTGAGAGTTCAGACATGAAGTAGCTCGTGCCCCAAAGCCCCGCCGGGGTAGAGCTGAGCAGAAGCGTGTCGATAATCGGGCCGATGGTGATGTCGATATAGCTCTGCTTGGTTTCAGGCATTGGGCCCATCCCCTTTCTGGCTTCCCTTGTTTATGCAAGAGATCTTTTTGCCGTTAAACCGCATCGGCGGATGCGGCTTGCCAAGCCAGGTTTGCATCGCATCGCTGTTGATATGGTCGGCAAACGCGGCTAGAAATTCACCTAGATTGAACTCTTTTTCGGTTGGCGTTGGAAGCGTTTTCCCTTCCTTGAACTGGAAGGTCTTGCCCATGATTTCCTTGCTTAAGCTCTCATCTGGCAAGAAGAAGGTGCTGCTTCCCGCGGTCTTAAAAAGAATCGGGGAGGGAAAGCGCTTGATTTCGTCTTCCTTATGGCGAATTTCGATATTGGTCGAGCCGGCAGACCAGTTTGGGGTGCCATCTTGGTAAAGAGCGTTGATATACCGAAGTCGGTCGCCAGTGCCAAGCAGCGCGCGCACATATTTGAAGTTTGGCGGCCGCATAGCGGCATAATGCTCCCCTCTGTGCTCGTTGTTCGCTCGATTGACCGCCGGGGCGATTCTCTCGCTCTTGAGCCAGGCCTTTTCGTTGCCAATGCCCTTTTTGTGCATGTATTGATAGAGAAAGGACCTCTGGTACCCGTCCGGGGTCGTGCTTTTTGGATCGTTATATCCCGTTTTCATGAGTTAGTAAAAGCCCGCGATGTCATCAAGCTGGGCTCTGTGGTCGCCCGTGCGCGGATATTCTATGGCGTAAAAGGGGGTTTTTCGGTAACCCTCGATGATGCTCTTGAAATCCGCCCGCGCTGGTTGGTCATTTATGCTCTTGACGATGAAGGAACCAAAGCCCTTGCTCGCTCGCGTCCCGAAGTTATGCAACAGGAAAAAGCCCTCCATATGCTCGCGAAGCAGGCGCAGAAGCCCAGGAATAAAGCAAATGATTTCAAGCCTGATCGGGCTTTTGTAGAACACGGTTTGGCGCTTGGCCGCACCGTCTTTAACGCCCATGTTGCCAAAGAAGCTACGGCCAATGGCGGGGGAGCGCTCGCAGCTAGCTTCATCCGCGAGGACGCGCAGCTTGTAGTTCAGCGCGCGCGGCTCTCCGTCGCCAATCAGCCAGGCTTGCTTGAAATCAGCTCCATTGCCCAGCCGCTCGAGCAAAAACCGGTCAAGTCTGGGCTTAATGTCGCTGCCGCGCAGGCAAGCGCCGGGCTCGCCGTGCTGAAAATGGATCATCGGCGTTTGCTGCTGAAGCTCACACTTCATGGTGAAATCGCTCATTCTTTCCCCCATCTTCCTCTCGCTATCATTCGCCATATTGCGCACATGATCATACCAAAAAAGGACGTCAAATCCATTTAACAACGATTTTACAGCAGAAAAAACGAAAAGTCAACGTTGATCAAATCGTAGAGTAGGGCACTCACAAAGAGGGGGAATAAAGCACGCTATTTATTAAAAAAAGCGGACATTAACCCAAGCGCAGCCAAGCAACTATGTTTTGAAACTCGTGCGCGGATTCTCGTTCACGGAATCGAAGGCGAAGTCTTTATCCCTTTGGCAAATGCTGCTTTGGATTGCCTCGCTGTCATTCGCAGAAGCAACGGTAAAGGTTCAAGGCAGATAGCGCAGGGGCTTTGAATGATGAGCGGAACCCTTTCAAGGCTAGGATTGGCGTGAAGATCCCTCAGCTTTTTTGGTTAAGAAGCCTTCGCTTCAATCCAGTTTCTTTTCGGCGTTTTCGCTTTGACCGCCCAGCGGCGTAAAAGAGCGCATGAGGCGGCCGCAGTTAAAAGCCGAGCGCCCCAAAGGCCGCCGGCAAAGAACCTTCGCGGCGGCCTAAACCCCATCCCAGGGACCCAGCCGAGCGCGATTTGCGCCTGGCAGCTCGATCGTGAAGAATCAGCCCCCCTTGGTGTTTTTCTGCCCCGCCATTCCTCTTTCGCGCATGCAAAAAAGCGCCCCATCGAGGGGCGCTTTTGGCGTTTTTTTGGGATTTTAGCCGCCTGCCGCGATTTCCAGCGGGCCGATGCGCTCGAGCCGTTCGATTTTGGCGCCCAAGGCGTTCAACTTTCTTTCGATGAACTCATAGCCACGGTCGATATAGTGGATGTTGTTCACCTCGGTGACGCCCTGCGCCATGAGCCCTGCGATGACCAGCGCCGCGCCGGCGCGCAGATCGGTGGCCAGAACGGGGCAGCCCGTCAGAAGCTTCACGCCCTCGATCACCGCGATGCGATCCTTCACCGTGAACTTGCCGCCCATGCGGCGAAGCTCTTCGAGATGGCGGAAGCGCGATTCGAAGATGGTCTCTTGAATCACCGAAACCCCTTCGGCAGCCGAAAGCAGGGCCGACATGGGCTGCTGCAGGTCGGTTGGGAAGCCCGGGTAGGGCTGGGTTTTGATGTTGACGCGGCGCAGCCGCCCTTCGGAGCGGACGCGGATGCTGTCTTCCCCCGTGCCCGTGTCGTCAACCCGCACGCCCATCTCTAAGAGCTTGGCGGTCAGCGCTTCCATATGGGTGGGCAGTGCGCCGCGAATCAGCACGTCGCCGCCGGTCGCGGCGGCCGCGATCATCAGCGTGCCGGTCTCGATCTGGTCGGGGATGACGGCATAATTGCAGCCGTGCAGCCTTGGCACGCCCTTGATGCGGATCGTATCGGTGCCGGCGCCGCGCACCGAGGCGCCCATGGCGTTTAGGAAGTTGGCCAAATCAACGATATGGGGCTCTTTGCCGGCGTTGACGATCTCGGTATTGCCCTTTGCCAGCGCGGCTGCCAGCATGATGTTGATCGTGGCGCCGACCGAGGGGATGTCTAAGTAGATGACGCTGCCGCGAAGCCCGTCGCCCTCAATGGAGATGCCCTCGCTGTCTTCATAGACGCGGGCGCCGAGGGCCTCAAAGCCCTTGATGTGCTGGTCCATCAGCCGGCTGCCGATGGCGCAGCCGCCCGGGAAGGGCACGACGCTCTCGTTCACGCGCCCGAGCAGCGCACCCAAAAAGTAATAGGAGGCGCGCAGCTTATGCGCGAGAAGCTCGGGAACGGCGTGCGTGCGGAGGCCCTTTGCCTCGATGCGCATCGCGTTTTTCGAAAACTCGACCTTGGCCCCGAGGGCAAGGAAGATATCGCGCATCACGAACATGTCGTCGATCATCGGGAGGTTTTCGATCACGCAGGGTTCATCGGTCAAAAGCGCCGCCGGCAAGACGGCCAGCGCTGCGTTTTTGCCGCCGCTGGCGAAGACCTCGCCCTCGAGCCGGAAGCCGCCGTGAACGCGCAGAAATTGATCTTTTTGCATCATAACCTGCCTCGCCTTACGAAGATAAGGGGGCAAACTCCTTGAGTTTCTCACCAAAGAAGGGCCAAACGGCGCCTCTTCGGCGGCCTTTAGTATAACGCCTTTTCATGTTCAAAACAAGCCCTTTCGCCCAACGAAAATGAACAAGTTGTTTACAGCTTGGAATAAGGCACCATTGACGGGGGGGGGGGGGGGG
>JAITTC010000036.1 GCA_031287285.1 Christensenellaceae bacterium | reverse complement strand
ATCGTCATGCCTTTATAAAAACCTCTCCGGCCAAAATCGGCCTTCCCCTCAAGAATTCCGCGGCCCGCAAGCGCTTGCCGCCCGGCATCTGCATCTCTAGGATCTCGATCGCGCCGCTTCCGCAGGCGATAACAAGCCCTACTTTCTGCTAAGAAACCAGCACCCTGCCGATCTCGCCGCAAAGCCCCGGCCTCTTTTTCGCCGCCTATATCTTCAGATGCCCGTAGGCCGTGGCGGCGAAGGTTCCGGGCCAGGGATTGAGCCCCCGCACCCGATTATAGACCATCTCGCAACCCTGCGAAAAGTCAAGCGCGCCGTCTTCCCTTTTCAGCATGGGGAAATAGCTCATTTCGCTTTCGTCCTGCACCTGCGGCGCGAGCTTGCCCTCTTCGAGGCCTTCCAGGGTTTGAAGGAGCAGCTTTGCCCCGATTTCAGAAAGCCTTTCCGTCAAGGCCTCTGCGCCCTCGTCCGAGCCTATCTCGGTTTGCGCCCGAAGGAGCATCCTGCCCGTGTCGATGCCCTCGTCGCTCAGCATCGTGGTGACGCCGCTCATTTTTTCGCCGTTTACAATCGCCCAGTTGATCGGCGCGGGCCCGCGGTATTTGGGCAGGAGCGACGCGTGCACGTTTACGGTGCCAAGCCGTGGAACGCAGAGGAGCTTGGGCGAGAGGATCTGCCCGAAGGCTGCCGTCACGAAAAGATCGGGCGCAAGTGAAGCAAGGAACTCCCTGGGCTCCCTGCGGCGAATTCTTTCGTGCTGAAAGACCGGGATTTGCAGGCTTTCGGCCGCGATCTTCACCGGCGGCTGCGTTAAAACCGCTCGGCGGCCCACCGGCCTGTCGGGCTGGGTCACGGCGAGCAAAACCTCATGCCCGGCCCCCACGAGGGCCTTCAGGCTTGGCACGGCGAATTCCGGCGTGCCCATGAAGATCAGGCGCATGGTGCCCTCACGGTGCCTCCTGCGGCATCTCGGAGGGCGGCAGCGCCTTATCGATGAAGAGGATGCCCTCTAAATGGTCGATTTCATGGCAAAGCGCGCGGGCCAATAGCCCTTCGCCGTCGATCACGATGCCCTTCCCCGCGCGGTTCACCGCCTTCACCCGCACCTGCGCGGGCCGCTTGACGGGCAGCTTCTCGCCATTGCCCGAAAGGCAGCCCTCTTCGTCGATCTGCTCGCCCGAGGACGATAAAAATTCCGGATTGATGAGCTCCAACAGGCCATCGCCCACGTCGAGAACCACCACGCGCTTTAAGATCCCCACCTGCGGCGCGGCAAGCCCCACGCCGTTTGCCGCGTACATGGTCTCTGCCATGTCGTCCAGCAGCTGGTGGGTGCGCCGGTCGATCTGCCCAACGTGCTTTGACTTCTTGCGCAGCGTTTCCGCGCCAAACTTTAGAATTTCCCTGAGTGCCACTTCTTTTTCCTCCAAAACTCGTTATAAAAAGCTGCTTGGGTTCAGCTCCAGGTCGAAATGAACGCCCTTTGTTTGCGCGGCCAGCTCGCGCGCCTCGCTCGCGATTTTTTCGAGGCCTTCTTCGCTTTGATGGCTGTAGAGCTTCACGAAGAGCTGCCAGCGGAACTCGTCGCGCAGCCTGCCGAGCGGCGCCTCCATCGGGCGGAGCTGCACGATGCGCTTGCGGCGCTCGTCGCTCGCCCAGAACCAATCCTTAAGCCTTTGGGCGAGCTCCTCGCAGGCGGCGCGCACATCGCCTTCCACCTGCCCCGTGAGCAGCACGCGCAAAAGCTTCGTGTAGGGCGGGTAGAGCCCGTGCCGCCTTCTGCGGATCTCCTGGTCGAAAAAGGCCCTGTAATCCTGCCTGGCCGCCATCTGCACGGCGTAGTGCCCGGGCTCGTAGCTCTGCACCACCACATGCCCCGGCGCTTCCCCCCGCCCCGCGCGGCCCGCGACCTGCGTGAGCAGCTGAAAGGTCCTCTCTTCGCTGCGAAAGTCGGGCACGTTAAGGCTAAGATCCGCAGCCATCGCGCCAACCAGCGTAACCCTCGGGAAGTCGTGCCCCTTGGCCAGCATCTGCGTGCCGATCAGCACCTCAGCTTCGCCCGATCGGAAGCGCCGCAGGATATCGACCAGCGCGTCCTTGCTCCTGACCGTGTCCGCGTCCATTCTAAGGCAGGACGCGCCGGGGAATTCCTTCTGGAAGAGCTCCTCGACCTTTTGCGTGCCGATGCCGAAGGGCTTGATGAGGGGCGAGCCGCAGGCCGGGCAGGCCGCGGGCCTGCTTCGCTCCGCCCCGCAGTAATGGCAGACCAGCCTTTCGCCCTGCTTGTGGTAGGTCATCGAAACATCGCAATGTTCGCACTTCACGCTGGCCCCGCAGGCCCTGCACTTGATGAAGCTCGCGTAGCCCCGCCGGTTCAGGAAGAGCAGGGCCTGGCCGCCCTCGTGCAGGGTTTCCTCCATCCTTTGGCGCAGCTCGCGCGAAAAGATCGATGGGTTGCCCTCGATGAGCTCTGCCCGCATATCCACCACCGAAACCCCGGCCATGGGCCGCCCTTTGACGCGCTGCGGCATCTCTAAAAGCTCGTATTCGCCGCGCAGCGCCCGTGCGAAGCGCTCCACAGAGGGCGTCGCGCTGCCAAGGAGCAAGGTAGCATTTAGGAGCCTGCAGCGCTCCTTGGCAAGCTCGATGGCGTCATACCTTGGGTGGGTGTCGCTTCTGTAGCTGCTTTCGTGCTCCTCGTCGACGATCAGCAATCCCAAATCGTCGACCGGGGCGAAGACCGCGCTCCGCGCGCCGACCACCACCCGCGCCCGCCCCTCGCGCACCCTCGTCCATTCGTCGAAGCGCTCCCCGTCCGACAGGCCGGAGTGCAGGATGGCCGCGGTATCGCCAAACCTCGCCCGGAACCAGGATGCCATTTGCGGCGTTAAGGCGATTTCGGGCACGAGCACGATGGCGCCCTTGCCCCTTTCGAGCGCGCGGCGGATGAGGTGAATATAGACCTCGGTCTTCCCGCTCCCCGTCACGCCGTGCAAAAGAAAGCTGCCGCAGCCTTCGTCCATCGCGCGCGAAAGCCTGGCAATGGCCAGCGCCTGGTGCGGCGTGGGCAGGAAATCCTCGGCCGAAACCTCGAGGTTTTTATAGGGGATGCGGGGCACTTCCGCCGAAAAAAGCTCGATTGCGCCCTTCTTTTGAAGGGCGTGCGCCACCGCCTGCGCGCCGGGGAGCGCCTCTTCTAAAACCCCGAGGCGAAGCGGCCCCTCTTCGAGCTGCCGCAGCATTTCGAGCTGCCTTTTGGCGCGGCCGGCCCTTTGCAGCGCCTCGTCAAGAGGTAAAACCAGCCGGGCGGCTAAGCGCGTGAGCGGCCTGACCTTTCTGGAGCGCACCTGCGCGGGCAGCATCGCGCGCAGCACCTGGGCCAGCGTGCAATCACAGCTTTTCTGCATAAAAAGGGCCAGCGAAAGAAGCTCTTGCGTTAAAACCTGGTACTCGTCGACCGCGCTTAGAACATCCCGCAGCTTTTCGGGCTCGATTTCACAGCTTTCGCTCAATTCCATTACGATGCCGCAGACCTCCCGCCTGCCAAAGGGCAAAAGTACCCTCATTCCCGGCAGAAGGCGAAGATCTTCCGGCACGCGGTAGCTGAAGAGCCGATCGACCTCGCGGTTTGCCAGGTCGACGGCCACGCGCGCGTAAAGCAGCTGCCGCTCGGCCATCTCAGGGTTTGCCCTTGGCCTTGCGGATGGCGAGCGCCCGGTCTAAAATCCAGGCGGCCAGCTCGCTTTTTTGCATGAGGGGCAGATCTTCCACGCCCTCGCTGCTGACGATGCTGGCGATGTTCGTGTCTACATCAAAGCCCGCGCCGGGCCGCGTCACGTCATTGGCGACGATAAAGTCGGCGTTCTTGCGCAGGAGCTTCGCCCTGGCGTTTTCGCTGATGTCGTTGGTTTCGGCGGCGAAGCCCACGATGACCTGCCCTTCTTTTTTGAGCTTGCCAACGCTTGCGGCCACGTCCGGATTTTGCGTGAGCTCCAAAACCATGCCGTCGCCGCCCAGCTTCTTGATCTTGGTTTCCGCAATGGTGAGCGGCCTAAAGTCAGCCGGCGCCGCCGATTGAATGATGATGTCAGCCTCCTCGCAGCGGGAGGTCATTTCGCCCAGCAGGTCGACCGTGGTCTGCACGAAGACGCGGTTTACGCCATCTGGCTTTTCGAGCGCCACGGGCCCTGAAACCAGGGTGACCTCGGCGCCGCGCCGCGCGGCTTCTGCGGCCACGGCATAGCCCATCTTTCCCGAAGAGCGGTTGGTGATATAGCGAACCGGGTCGATGGGCTCGCGGGTAGGCCCTGCGGTAACGAGGATTTTAAGGCCTTTCAGGTCCCCTTCCGCAGCTTTGGCGCTCATTTCGTCAAGGGCGCGCCGCACGATGTCGTCGATCTCTGGGATGTGCCCCTTGCCGATGTGGCCGTTGGCCAGCATGCCCTCGGTGGGCTCCATGAAGCGCACGCCAAGGGCGCTCAGGGCGGCGATATTGCGCTGGGTGATGGGGTTTTCATACATATTCGTGTTCATCGCGGGCACGACGAGCACCGGCGCCTTCGTGGCGAGCACCGTGGTGGTCAGCATATCGTCCGCGATGCCCGCTACCATCTTGGCGATGAAGTTCGCGGTCGCCGGGGCGATAAGGAAGAGATCCGCGCGCGTGGCCAGGGCGATGTGCTCGACCTCCCAGCTCTTCGGGCTCTCGAACATGTCGACCACGCAGGGGTTTTTCGACATCGTCTCCATCGTTTGCTTCGTGATGATGTTCTGGGCGTTTTTGGTGAGGATGCAGAACACTTCGCAGCCCGCCTTGACCAGGCGCCTGGCGATATCGGGCGCCCTGTAGGCAGCGATGCCCCCAGTTACGCCCAGCACGATGCAGGGCTTTTTCATAATACCTCTTCCCCCCTGCGGTAGCTGATGATTCCGGCGCTGACCTCTTGCACGGCGATTGAAACCGGCTTGGTTTCGTCGGTATCGATCAGGGGCCTAGCCCCGGCCACGATCTGCCGGGCGCGCTTGGAAACCTGGACGACCAGGGTATAGCGGCAGTCCACGGATTTGAGGAGCTTGGTGATTGGCGGATCGACGATCATGGTGTTGGTTCCTCCTTCAGCTTTTTGAGCAGTTCCCCGGCCCTTTCGGTCCTAAAACGGCTGCCGTCGATCACGCTTTCGAGCGCGCGGACGGCTTGATCCACATCGCTGTTGACGATGATGTAGTCGTATTCCTTCGCAAAGTCGATTTCGCTGTAGGCGCTTTGGAAGCGGCGGCTGAAGCTCTCTTCGCTCTCAGAGCTTCTTCCTTTGAGCCTGTTTTTCAGCTCTTCCATCGAGGGCGGCAGCAAAAAGACGCTCACGACCTCGTATTCCCCGCCCAAAATGACCTGCCGAGCGCCCTTGCTTTCGATTTCGAGGATCACATCCCGCCCGGCTGCGAGGTTTTCATCGATGAAGGGCCTCGGGGTGCCGTATTGGCTCCCATACATCCCCGCGTGCTCTAAAAAGCCGCCGATTGCGGCCAGCGCGTCGAATTCTTCGACGGATTTGAAATGGTAGCTCTGCCCGGGGATATCGCCGGGGCGCTGCCGGCGCGTCGTCCACGAGATCGAAAGGGCGATTTCCGGCCGCCGCTCGATAAGACGCTTACAGACCGTCCCCTTCCCGGCTCCGGAAGGGCCCGAAACCACGATGAGCCTGCCCGAACCCGCCGCACTACTCATCTTCATCCTCGCGAAGCTCCTTTGGGCTGAGCCGATGCGAAACGGTTTCCGGCTGCACCGGCGACAGGACGACATGGCCGGAGTCCATCACGATCACGGCGCGGGTCTTTCTGCCATAGGTCGCGTCAATCAGCGTCCCGCGGTCGCGGGCGTCTTGAATTAAGCGCTTAACGGGCGCCGATTCCGCGCCGACCACCGCGATGATCCGCGACGCGGAAACGATATTGCCAAAGCCTATATTGACGAGTTGAAAGGCCATCTTCATCCTCCCTCCCAGCCCCTGCTATTCGATGTTTTGCAGCTGCTCGCGAATCTTTTCGATTTCGCTCTTCAGCGCCACCACCAGCGATAAAAGCTCCGCGTTTGAGATCTTCGAGCCGATGGTGTTGGCTTCGCGGTTCATTTCCTGCACGATGAAGTCGAGCTTGCGGCCCACGGGCTCCTGCAGCTCAAGCGCCTCGCGCATGGCTAAAATATGGCTCTGCAGCCTGGCGATTTCCTCGTCGACCGCCACCTTGTCGGCATACAGAGCGACTTCCTGCACGAGCCTTGCTTCGTCGACCTGCGTGTCGCCCAAGACCTCGGCGAGCCGCAGCCGCAGCTTTTCGCGGTATTCGCCCGAAAGCCCGGGCGCGCGCAGGGCGATGCTGTTTTTCAATTCCTCGGCGGCTGCGAGCTTTTGCAGAAGATCTTCCTTCAGGCGCAGCCCCTCCGCCAAGCGCATGGCCTTAAGCCCTTCCATGGCAGCCCTTGCGGCCACTAACGCGAGCTCTTTCAAGGTTTCAAGGTCGTCTTCCCCTTCGCTCAGCTGCAATAGCTCGGGCATCCTGGCAAGGGACTCCAAGGTGAATTCCACCTTTTGGCCGCTGAGCTTAGCGAGGCACTTCAGCGCCTGCAGGTAGCCAAGCGCCAGGCCTTCGTCGACCAGAACCGCCCTTGCGTCCGCCCGGCGGTTCTTATAGTTGGCGAACACGTCCACATGGCCGCGCGCAAGCCCGGCCTGGAGCTCCGCGCGGATGGCATCCTCTAAAAAGGCAAAAGCGCGCGGCATCCGGAAGGAAAGGTCTAAAAAGCGGTGATTAACGCTCTTGAGCTCGACCGTAATCTGCCGGCCATCGCGCTCGATATCCCCCCTGCCATAGCCAGTCATAGAAAACATCTCAAAAAACCGCCCTTTCCTTGCCAGCTTTCATCTCAGTATAGCATAAATGCCGCCGGGCTTTCTACCGCGGCTTCGCTATTGCCCCTCCAGCAGACGTAAAAACTCGGCTTCGTCGATGATTTTCAGCCCTAGTTCGCGCGCCTTATCGAGCTTTGAGCCGGCTTCCTCCCCGGCGATAACCAAATCGGTCTTCTTTGAAACCGAGCCCGCCGCCTTGCCGCCGAGCGCCTCGATCCTCTCGCGTGCCTCGCTTCGCCCCATGGAAGAAAGCGCGCCGGTGAGCACGACGGTCAGGCCAAGGAAGGGGCTGCTCCGCTCGATCTTCGCGGGCGCCTCCCAGCGCGGCGAAACGCCGGCCTGCAAAAGGCGGCGGATCAGGCCGCGCTTGGCTTCGTCTGCGAAGAAGGCCAAAACCGAGCCGGCGACGATTTCACCAACGTCTTCAACGGCCAAAAGCTCTTCGAGCGTGGCCTCTTGCAGCGCCTGCAGGCTGGCGAAGCGCTTCGCGAGGTCGCGCGCGGTCTTGCGCCCCACATTCGGGATGCCAAGGGCGAAAAGAAGAGCGTCGAGCGGCCGGTTCTTGCTCTTTTCGATGGCTGAAACCAGGTTTTCGATGCGCTTATCCTTAAACAGGGGCAGGCCGCGCAGCTTCTCGGCCCGAAGGGCCATCATGTCCGCCTCGTCGCGCACGATGCCCATCGAAAGCAGCAGGTCCGCGGTCTTGTCGCTAAAGCCCTCGATATCCATGGCCTCGCGCCCGGCGAAGTGCGCGAGCTTCGCCTTGAGCTTTGGCGAGCAGGCCGGGTTTTGGCAAAAAAGGTGCGCGCCGCGCTCCTCAAGGGGTTGGCCGCAGGCCGGGCAGTTGATCGGCACAACGATGGGGCTTTCATCCGGGAAGCTTTCGTCGGTCCTGCCCAAGATCTCCGGAATCACGTCGTTTGAGCGCCGAATGAACACCCTAGCTCCAAGTGCCAGGTTCTTCCTTTGAATATCGCCCGCGTTGTTAAGCGTCGCCGCGCGCACGGTCACGCCAGCCAGTTCCACGGGTTCAAGCTCCGCGCTCGGGGTGATCTTGCCCGTCCGGCCGACCTCCCAGCGAACGCCCAGGAGCTTCGTCACCATTTCCTGAGCCGCAAACTTATAGGCAATCTCCCAACGGGGGAATTTATCGGTGTAGCCAAGCTGATCGCGGTATGCCATGTCGCCAATCTTAATGACCGCCCCGTCGATCAAAAAGTCGAGCGAGTCGCGCTCGTTTTCGATCGCTTCCACGGCCGCCAGCAGCTCGTCTTCGCCGATCATAACCCTTTCGTAAGGGCTTACGGGGAAGCGGTTCTCACGCAGGAAGGCGATCAGGTCGGCCTGGCTTGCAAAGCTTCGCCCCTCGATATAGCCCACGTCGTAAAAGAAGGCGTCGAGCCTGCGCTTTGCGGTCACCTTGGGGTCCAGGTTGCGAAGCGCGCCGGCAGCGCCGTTCCGGGCGTTTTTGAGGGGCTCCTCGGCGCTTTCGTTGTATTTCATCAGGGTTGAAAGGCGCATGAAGGCCTCGCCGTGCACCTCCATCTTCCCCGTGAAGGGGATTTGGAGCGGCACGCCGCGAATGGTTTTGACCTGCTCGAGCACGGTTTCGCCCACCGTTCCGTTGCCGCGGGTCGCCGCGGTGACGAGCCAGCCGCCGTCGTAGGTCAGGTTGATCGTCAGCCCGTCAAACTTATACTCAAGGGCGTATTCCTCGTTTTCGCTTCGCCGTGTGCGCCGCAAAAAGGCAGAAAGCTGCTCCTTCGTCTTGACCTTGTCCATACTCCAAAGGGGCGCCAAGTGGCGGTGTGGTTCAAAGCGCGCCAGCGGCTCGCCGCCCACGCGAAGGCTTGGGCTGTTGGGCAAAACCACGCCAAGCTCGGTTTCAAGGGCCTGCAACTCGTCATAGAGCGCGTCGTACTGCGCATCTGAGATCAGGGGGGCGTCGAGCACATAATAGTGGTAGCCGTGCTCGTTCAGCGCTTCCGCCAGCGCTTCCATCCGCGCCTTTTTCGCTTCCCCGCTCACCCCAAAATCCCCCCTTCTAGGCATTGCTCGCCCTGAATTCCTCTTCCATGCGCGCGGTTTGCTCGCTTAGTGTCAAGGCGTCGAGCATCTCGTCTAAATCGCCCTGCAAAAAGCCCTGCAGTTTGTAGAGCGTCAGGCCTATGCGGTGGTCGCTTACGCGGCCCTGGGGGTAATTGTAGGTGCGAATGCGCTCGGAACGGTCCCCGGTGCCGACCTGGCTCTTTCTTTTTTGGCTGGTGGCGTCCGCCCTGGCCTGCTCTGCGGCAGCCCAGAGCTTTGAGCGCAGCATGCGCATGGCCTGCTCGCGGTTTTGGATCTGGCTGCGCTCGTTCTGGCACTGCACCACGATGCCGCTTGGCAGGTGTGTGATGCGCACGGCGGAGTCGGTCCGGTTGACGTGCTGGCCGCCCGCCCCGCCCGCGCGGTAGGTATCGATTCGCAAATCGCCGGGGTTGATCTCGACCTCTACATCATCGACCTCGGGCATCACGGCCACCGTGGTGGTCGATGTGTGGATGCGCCCGCCTGCCTCGGTTTCCGGCACGCGCTGCACGCGGTGCACGCCGCTTTCGTATTTAAGGCGCGAGTAGGCGCCCTGCCCGCGAATCAGGAGGGATAGCTCTTTCACGCCGCCAAGCTCGGTGATGCTGGAGTCGAGCTCCTCGACCTGCCAGCCGCGCGATTCCGCATAGTGGGAATACATCCGCAGGAGCTCCGCGCCAAAGAGCGCGGCCTCGTCGCCGCCCGCGCCCGCGCGAATCTCTAAGATCACGTCGCGCTCGTCGTTTGGATCCTTGGGCAAAAGAAGGATCTGGATGCGCTGCTCCAGCGCCTCCTTCTTGGGCTCCAGTCCGCTCAGCTCCTCCTTGGCCATTTCGCGCAGATCCGCGTCCTCCAGCATCTCGCGAGCCTGGTCGATCCCCTCGCAAACGAGCTTATATTCGCCATACACGCCCATGATTTCGCCCATGGAGGCGTGCTCGCGCATCAGGCGGCGGAACAGCTCCTGATTGACCACGGTTTCGGGCTGCGAAAGCCGCATTTCAAGCTCTTCATAGCGGGCTCTCAAATCGGCCAGCTTTTCTAAATACAGCGATTGTGCCAAGGCGGTTTCCCTCCCTCAAGTTTGATGATGACTCAATAATAGGCGCAGACCACGCGCCGGATGCCGTTCAAATCCAAAAGCACTTCGGTTTTTTGGGCAAAAAGGGCTTTTACCGAGCCTGCCTGCGTAAACCCAACCTCCATCAGCAGCGCGCCGCCTTCGTTGACGAAGCCCCCGGCCTCCGCAGCCAGGCGGCGGTAAAAGTCAAGGCCGTCGCGCCCGCCATCCAGGGCCAGGGTCGGTTCCCAGCGCAGCTCGGGCTGCAAGGCGGCCAAATCGCTTTGGCTCAAATAGGGCGGGTTGCAGGCGATCAGGTCAAAGCGCCTGCCCTTCACCGCCTGAAACAAGTCCCCTTGAAAAAGGGCGATGGAAAGGCCAAGCTCCTTCGCGTTGCGCGCGGCCACCTCCAGCGCGCCGGGGCTTAGGTCCGCCGCGCTGACAGCGAGTGTCGAATGCGCAGCCAGCGCTAAGGCGATCGCCCCGCTGCCCGTGCAAAGGTCAAGAGCTGCCAGATAGCCGCGCTCTTTAGCCAGGCGCAGGGCCGCCTCGCAGAGGGTTTCGCTGTCTTGCCTGGGGATCAGCACGCGCTCGTCAACATAGAGCGCAAGGCCCATGAACCAGGCCTTATTGAGGATGTATTGCGCGGGCTCGCCGGCCTTTCGGCGGGCAAGCGCCGCAAAATAGCGCGTTTTCGCATCCTTTGGTGGCTCATCGCGCAGATTCTGCACCCCAGCCGCGCCCAAAAAGGCCTCAGCGAGCAGACGAGCGTCGGTTTTCGCGTCCGGCGAAGGGCGCAAGAGGCCTTCGCCGAATCGCAGGCAGTCTAAAACGGTTTGCGGCTCGCTCATCCCTTCGCGGCTTCCGCCCCCTGCTCCTCGCCGCCTTCCGGTTCGACTTCTGCGGCCTTCACCTCGATCAGATCCGCGGCCAAACCCGTTTCGTCGCAGAGAATGCCCTCGTGCGGAAGGCCTGCCGCCGC
>JAITTC010000260.1 GCA_031287285.1 Christensenellaceae bacterium | reverse complement strand
CGACGATCTCGCGGGTCTTGCGGTCGCCTACCAGGCGGGCTCCCTGCAGGAGTTCTTCGCGGCCGACCAGTGCCCGGCAGACATCACCAAAAAGCCCCTCTCCACTCCGGTGGATGTCTACCTCTCCGTGCAGGAAGGCAAGGCGAGCGCGGCGACCGTTTCCATCGCCCCGGCGCAGTTGTATATCGATGCCAACCCGGACTGCGGCCTGATGGTTCTCGAAGAGTTCCGCTTCACGCAGGATGAGGAAACCCTCGGCACGCGCATCGGCATCCCGAAGGGCGAAACCGAGCTGCTCGCCTTTACAAACGGGGTCATCGATAAGCTGCTTGAATCCGGCGAATACATCCAGTGGTACAACGCGCACACGGCGCTTGCCAAGGAATTGGGCGTAGAGTAATTTCCCCCTTCAGCCACTGAATTTTTAAGGCGCGGCGCGTTCCGGGGCCTCAAGGCTCCGGCGCGCTCGCCTTTGTTAGGAGGGACTTTCCCTTGCTGCATCAAATCGCCGCGCTTTGGGCGAAATACAGCTATGTTTTTCTGCAAGGGTTGGGCGGTACCATGTGGTATTCGCTCATTTCGGTTGCTTTCGCCGTGTTTTTCGGCACGATCCTGGCGGTGATGCGGCTTTCGCGCTTCAAGCCTTTTGAGTGGCTGGTCGACGGCTATTTATGGATCATCCGCGGCACGCCGATTCTTCTGCAATTATACTTCTTCTGGCTGGGCGTGCCCAAGCTCTTGAACCTGCAGATCCCAGAGGATGTCTGCATTATCACGGCGCTCATCGTCAACGCAAGCGCCTATGTCTGCGAGGTCATTCGCGCGGGCATTCAGGCGGTTGACTATGGGCAGACCGAGGCCGCCAAGAGCCTTGGCCTTAGCGACTTCAACGCCATGACGCGGATCATCCTGCCCCAGGCCATCAAGAACATCCTCCCTGCCCTTGGAAACGAGTTCATCGTGATGGTCAAGCAGACTTCGCTGGCTTCCGTCTTCTTCCTCCCCGAGCTCATGACCGCGCAAAAGACGGTGCAGTCGGCCACCTTCCTGCCCCTTCCCGCGATGATCATCGCCGGGCTGATTTACCTCTTCGTGACCACGGTCTTGACCTTTGGCCTTCAGTTCTTTGAAAGGATGCTGCATAAAAGTGAACGGAGCGTCGCCTAACCCCCAGCGGGTGCTCATCCGCGTCGAAAACCTGAGCAAGAACTTCGGCAAGCTGCAGGTGCTAAGGGATATTACCGAATCCATCCACGAGGGCGAAGTCGTTTCCATCATCGGCCCCTCGGGCAGCGGCAAATCCACCTTTTTGCGCTGCTTAAACCTGCTCGAAAGGCCTTCTTCCGGCCGGGTCATCTTCGAAGATGTCGACCTTTCCGGTAGGCATGTGAATGTCGACAAGCACCGCCAGAAGATCGGCATGGTGTTCCAGCTCTTCAACGTCTTTCCGCACTTGACGGTCAAGCAGAACATCACCCTGGCCCCCACTTTAGAAAAAAAGCTCCCCAAAGACGAGGCGGATCGCCGCGCCGAGGAGCTCCTCACGCGCGTTGGCCTGTCTGACAAGCGCGACGAGTACCCCGGCCGCCTTTCGGGCGGACAAAAACAGCGTTTGGCCATCGTGCGGGCGCTGGCCATGGAGCCTGATGTGATCCTCTTCGACGAACCGACCTCCGCGCTCGACCCGGAGATGGTCGGCGAGGTGCTCGACGTCATCAAGGATTTGGCAGAAACCGGCATGACCATCGTGATCGTCACGCACGAGATGGGCTTTGCCAGGGAGGTCAGCGACAGGGTGCTCTTCATGGATGAAGGCCGCATCGCGGAGCAGGGCAGCCCGGACGATATCTTCAAAAACGCCCAAAACCCAAGGACGATCGAGTTCTTGAGCAAGGTTCTTTAATAAAAAGCCAAAAAAAGCGAAATTCAAGGGAGGCGCGCGGCATGACCGATCTGGAATTCATCTCAAAAGCCGTAGACGAAAGGCAAAAGAAGATCATCGAGGCCTCGGACGCGATCTGGGGCTTTGCCGAGCTGCCCTATGCGGAGTACAAATCCGCCGCGCTGCTCGTTCAGCTTTTAAAAGACGAGGGCTTTGCCGTCGATGAGGGCGTCGCCGGGATGCCGACCTCCTTCGTGGGGCGCTTTCAAGCCGGAAGCGGCGGCTGCAAGATGGGCTTTTTGGGCGAGTTCGACGCGCTCGATATCCTGAGTCAGGAGGCGGGTCTTCCCGTCAAATCCCCCATTCAAGAGGGCGCGCCCGGCCACGGCTGCGGGCACAACGCCCTGGGCACCGGCGCCTTGGCTGCGGCCTTTGCCCTCAGGGACTATCTTGTGCAAAACAAGCTCCCCGGCACGGTCTATTATTTCGGCTGCGCCGCGGAAGAGGGCGCGGGCGCCAAGCAGTTCATGGCGCGCGCCGGCCTCTTTGACGAGATGGATTTCCTCTATACCTGGCACCCGGCCACCCAAAACGGCGTGGATGCCCAGGCCTCCGTGGCCATCATGGGCGCGAACTTCGAGTTCTTCGGCCTGACCTCGCACGCGGGCGGCTCGCCGCATCTCGGGCGCTCGGCGCTCGATGCCGCGGAGCTGATGAGCGTGGGCGTCAACTACCTGCGCGAGCACATCATCAACGAGGCCCGCATCCATTATGCCTATGTTGACGCGGGCGGCGTCGCGCCCAACGTCGTGCAGGATCATTCCCTCATCAAATACGAAGTTCGCTCGCCCAAGGTCCACCAGGTGAAGGATCTCTTCGAGCGCGTGGTCAACGTGGCGCGCGGCGCCGCCCTGATGACCGGCACCACGATGAAGTTCGAGATCACCATGGCCTTTTCAGACTATATCGCAAACGACGCCCTCGCCCGCGTGGCAGACGAAGCCCTGCGCGCGGTCGGCGCGCCCGAGTGGAGCGAAGAGGATTTTGCCCTTGCGCGGCGTTTCCTCGGCACTTACAATGCAGAAACGCAGAAAGCGATCCGCGAGGCAGCCGTGAAGCTCTATGGCGAAGAAAAGGCGGACGAAGCGCTTAAAAACCCCCTTGATTCCGTCATCCACCCCTACGATCCAGAGCATGCGGGCATCGCCAGCGGCTCCACCGACGTCGGCGATGTTTGCTATGCCGCCCCAACGGTCAATCTGCGCGTGGCCACCGCCTGCATCGGCAACGTGGGCCATACCTGGCAGATGACGGCGCAGGCGGGCAGCGAAATCGCCCACAAGGGCCTGCTCGTCGCGGCGAAAGCCATGGCGCTTGCCGCCGTAATGACCATGCAGCGCCCGGAGGTCATCGAAAGGGCGAAGGCAATCGTTAAAAAGCAAAACGGCGGCCGCTATGTCTGCCCGCTGCCGGATGAAATCGCGCCGCCCGTCGGCAAATATTAACCAGCGGAGGCGAGGCAAAGATGAAGACCATTGCGAGCTTTCAGGTCAACCACGACGTCTTGCAGAAGGGCTTTTACATCTCTAGAGTTGACGGCGATGTCGTCACCTACGACCTTCGGATGAAGACGCCAAACCAGGGCGATTACCTGAGCGATAGCCAGATGCACACCATCGAGCATCTCTACGCCACGTTCGCCCGCAATAGCGCAAGGAGCCCCGAGGTCGTCTACGTCGGCCCCATGGGCTGCCGCACGGGCTTTTACTTTTTGGTGCGCGATTCCCTCAGCCACGAAGACGCCCTGCGCTTAACGCTCGAAAGCCTGCGCTTTATCGCGGCCTTTCAGGGCGAGATCCCGGGCAGTAAACGTCGCGAGTGCGGCAACTATCTCGACCACGACCTGCCAGGCGCGCAGGCTGTGGCGAAGGGCATGATTCCGATCTTAGAGGGCTGGTCGCCCGAAAAGATGGCCTACGAAAGGTAAAGAAGTGGCCGCGAACACCTCAAGTCAAAACGCCGATTGGGTCAGGGAGCTCCTAAAAGAGAGTTCCTTGACCCTTTTGGGTTTTGCGGACCTTTCCCAGCTTCCGCCGGGGCCGCGGAGGGGATTCCCCTACGGAATTTCCCTCGCAATGGCGCTGACGGTGTTCCCAAGCCCAACGGATACGCCCTCGCCGGAATACTACGGGGAATATGGGCGGGTGAGCGCAGAGCTGCGGCAAGCGAGCGGCTTTCTCGCAGCTCAAATCGAAAAGCGGGGTTTTTCGGCCTATTCCCTCGCCGGCCAAAGGCAAAATGAGGACTTTACAACGCCATTGCCCCTTAAAACCCTCGCCACGAGGGCGGGGCTTGGCTGGATCGGCAAATCCGCCACTCTGGTCACGCCGGAGTACGGGAACGCGATCCGGCTTGGCGGCGTTCTGACCGATATGCCCCTCGCGGTGGGCGGGCCTATCGGCGAATCGCGCTGCGGAGACTGCACGGAATGCGCCAAAAACTGCCCTGGCAATGCCATCATGGGGCGGAATTGGAGCCCCTCTGCCGATAGGGACCTTTTACTGAACGCTCCAAGCTGCAAGGCGGCCGTCATCAAGAGGGGAGGGCTGCTCGGCGGCGTGACGGAGGGCAGCTGCGGCGTCTGCCTAGCGGTCTGCCCATGGACGAAGGCCTATATTTCCCGCCTTCATCGCGACCGAGCGCAATAGATCGATCGGTCACCTCGCGCTTAGGCCCTGGGCGCGGCTGTGTGAGATTGGAATCCTCTATGACGCGCTCGTCAGAGAGCGTTTCGTAAGCTGCGGCCAGCGCGGCTGTGCGGATTGAAATGAACGGCATGATCGCCCACGCACATGTGGGGGTGATCCCTTTTGTTCCTTGTGCTCGGACATTTAGAGCGGGCTTTCCCCGCGCAAGCGGGGATGATCCCTATCATGTGGGGACCGCCGACCTCATCCAGATGCTTTCCCCGCGCAAGCGGGGGTGATCCCCCGGAAAGAGGATGCGGAGGACCGGCATCCACGCTTTCCCCGCGCAAGCAACCCGCGCGGCCACATGGTCGCGCGGATTGAAATGTGCTGCGGGAGCCTGCATCCCCGTATGTCCTCTCGGGGCGCGGCTAGCGTGGCCGCAAGGAAAGCTGATTACGGCTTCAAGCTTTGATAGGGCGACAGCATCACCCCCGCTCGTGGCGGGGAAGCCCCCCGCCGGTGGTAGGTTTGGGCTATCTGCGCGATCATGCTCGCCGCATGGGGAAGGCGTCTCGTCATTGCGATTGCCGCGTTGCTTACGCTCCTTGCAATGACGGCGAAGCAATCCAGATCGCCCCTGCCCGCGCGGGGAGGGCCTCTCGTCATTGCGAGTGGCAACGAGGCAATCCAGCGTCCTCTTTTTTGAAGAGGCCTTTGATGGTTCTTACTGGATTGCTTCGTCGCTTACGCTCCTCGCAATGACGGCGAAGCAATCCAGATCACCCCCGCTCGCGCGGGGACAGCCTCTCGTCATTGCAAGTGGCAACGAGGCAATCCAGCGTCCTCTTTTTTTAAGAGGCCTTTGATGGTTCTTACTGGATTGCTTCGTCGCTTACGCTCCTCGCAATGACGATGCCAAGTTGCCGCCCGCAGAACACGCCGCGCCCTTCTTCGCCGTTGCAGGTGGCAGTGAAGCAATCCAGCGCGAAGCGGGAAAGCAATGCAGGCTTCTTGGCCGCTCAGCGCCTCCGCTCGCGCGGGGAAAGCGTATCCTATACCGTACCCAAACCTATACCGAGGGATCACCCCCGCTCGCGCGGGGATTGAAAACACGCACGGCCCGCGCGCAGCGTGAGGCCATCCCGCGCCGCCGCCCATATGGCACTGGGAAAAGCACCAAAACAACGGCATGGGGCTTGAAGGCGCGCTTCCGCGCAACGGAAACGAACGCCTAGGCCCCGGCACATCGCCTTTAGCGGGGTTTTGCCCCTCTTTTTTCAAATGCGCGCGATTACGGCGGAAACCAGCGCGCTCAGCGCTTCCGCTCTGCTCAGCCCCACCCGAATCACGTCCTCGCCGGAAAGGACCTCATTCTTCATCCCGGCGGCCAAGTTGCTGATCAGCGAAAAGGCCAAGACGGGCAGGCCCATATGCGCGGCAGCGAGCACCTCCGGCACCGTGGACATCCCCACGGCGTCCGCACCCAAGCTGCGCATCATGCGGATTTCCGCCGGGGTTTCAAAGTTCGGGCCGCTGGTGGCCAGGTAAACGCCCTCTTTCAAGGGGATATCAAGCTCTTGCGCGCAGCGCTTGGCGGTGTTGCGCAGCGCTTCCGGGTAGGCGCGGCTCATGTCGAAAAAGCGCTCGCCCAAGGCTTCTTCGTTGGGGCCGATCAGCGGGTTGGCGCCCATTAAGTTGATGTGGTCGCGCAGGAGCATGATGTCGCCGGGGCGAAAGCCCTCGTTGATCCCGCCCGCCGCGTTGGTCAGGATCAGCGTTTTGATGCCCATTTGCCGCATCAGGCGAACGGGAAAGGCGATTTCCTCCATCGAATGCCCTTCGTAGCGGTGCAAGCGCCCCTGCATGCAGACCACCGGCACCCCGGCGAGCGGGCCCAGCACGAAGCGCCCCTCATGCCCGGGCGCGGTCGAGCGCTTCATATTCGGGAGCTCCCCATAGGGCAAAAAACACGGTTTTTCAATCCGTTCCGCGAGTGTGCTAAGGCCAGAGCCCAAGATGACGCCGATTTGGGGCCGAACAGCGACCCTTTCGCGCATCGCTCGCAGGGTTTCGTCTAGACGCTGCATCAAATCCATCTCTTCCCCCTCATTTCAGCCCAAGGCGCAGCCTATAGCAAAAGCTTACCCGGAAGTCTGCCCCGCCATAGCTCTCTTCCACGGCGCGATCAAGTTCTGAAAGCTCTTTTTTAACCATTTCAGGGCGAAGCGATAGAATGCGGCTCAGCCCGCCCTGCGATTTGGCCATGCCGAGCAGCCTTTCCCTTGAGCAGCCTTCCTCGTTCATGAAATAAAGCTCCCGCACGTAGGAAAAGACGCGGCTCTTTTGCAGCGCCTCCAAGTGCGCGCTTTTATCGGCCCTGGTAAAGGGATCGCGAAGCTCCAAATCCGCGCTTTGCAGTGCCTTGACCCGGTCGATCATGGCTTGGTAGGCCCTTTCCACCCTTGGCGCGCAGACCGGCGGCCAATCGTAATCCACCGCAGCGAATAGGCCGCCGTCCCGCAGGAGCCGGCCCGCCTCCCGCAGGGTTTCGGGGATCTGCATCCAATGAAAGGACTGCGAGCAGATAATGGCGTCTACAGAGGCACCCGGCAGGGGAATTTCGTGCGAAAAGGCATGCAAAAAGAAGAGCCCCTCCGCTTCCTTTTCGCGCGCGAGCCGAAGCATCTCCTCGTTTGGCTCGATGCCGATTGCCTGCGCGCAAAGCCCGCGCCAAACCGCGGTGGAAAGGCCGGTTCCGCAGCCCAAATCCAGCACCCGGCCGGGCTTGCCCCCCAGGTAATTCCGCACGATGCGCGGCAAGGCCTCCGGCATCGCGGGCCGCGCCTCGTCATAAACCGAGGCGATTTCGCTAAAGCGCTTGGCGTTTTGCTCAAACTCCGTCATAGCCCTTTTTTCCTCCGTTCTTTCAAGAACACAACCCAAAAAATCAGAGTTGATCCCTCGATCTTTTCGCTGTGCTCGCAATCCCCAAGCCTTTCGAAGAATTCATCCAGATGCGTTTCACCAAAGGGCACGAAATCCACCATGTTAAAATCCTTGCGAAAGAACCCATTATCCATAAAGCATGGCAGGCCAGGAACGCTTCTCCTCGTGATGAATCGCAGTTCATCAAGCTTGGGCGGCAAAATGAAGCAGCTTTTCTCATAAAATTCGCGCAGCGCCGCCGGTGCTCTCTCGCAGGCCGGGCAGATCGTTCTTGTGCGCGCGCCTGGCAATGAAGGAATTCCCCCTCGCCGTTTTGAGCCAAAACACGAACAGCGGGGAGATACTCCCGCAGCCGCCATGCGAGATTCCCTCCTCTCGCTTCCCCCATTCTCCGTCCGCTTCAGGATACATCGCCGGCCCTCTTTTTTCAAGCTAAGCGCGGATTCCACAGCTCGCCCATTTATGCTATACTTCTTTCAATATTGCGCGCCACCGCGCGGAAAGAGGCGGTTTTTTCATGGCGTTTCTTCGAAGAATTCAAAGCAAGCTGTTCTATTTGGTCGTCATGCTGTTTTGGTTTGCGCAATACATCTACGGGCCCTTTTTGTCGCCCTACCTTGCGGCGGCCGGCGTTTCCGCCACGCTGATCGGCACCATCGTGGGCGCTTATGGCTTTACGCAGATGCTGCTTCGCGTTCCGCTGAGCCTGGGCGATAGCCTGACCGGAAATCATCGTCTCTTCATGGGCGGCGGCCTTTTGGCCATCGTGCTGGCCTGCCTGCTCCCCTTCCTTTCGGACTCCCCCCAAATCTTCCTGCTCTCGCGCGCGGCGGCCGGCGTGGCCTCCGCAACCTGGGTTTCGTATGCGGCCTTCGTCCTTGAAGGCGAGGGTAATGCAAACCAACGCATGGGCAAGCTCATCGCGGCGAACTCCGCAGGCGTTTTTATCTCGATGCTGACGGGCACCTTCCTCTACAACGGCTCCAATATCCGCCTGCTCTTTGGCATCGGCGCGCTGGCCGCGGCGATCGGCTTTGGCCTGTTTTTGCTCAACGCTTCCGGCAGTTCTCGGCCAGCCGCCGTTCAAAAAAGCTTTTCTGGCGCGAGCTTTTTGCAAACGCTGCAAAACAAGACCCTTTGGCTGTGCTCCCTCCTGATGACGCTTGCCCAATTCATTCTCTTCGCCACGAACGGCTCCTTCGTCGGCGTCTTTGCGCAGGAATCCCTGGGGGCCAGCAGCCTGCAAATCGGCCTGCTTTCGCTCGTCAGCCAAGCGCTTGGCGTCGTTACCTCCTATTTGCTGGGCAAAACCGCGAACCGCCGCCTGCCCGAGCGGGAGATGCTTGCCGGCTGCTTTTTGCTCCTGGCGATTTACTGCGTCTGCATCTCCTTCGCGCGTTCCGCTTCCCTGCTCATCGCGCTGCAGGCCCTGGCTGGCATCAGCATGGTCACCACGAACGTTCTTTTGATGGCCAACGCGGGCCGCGAGCTAAACGGCGGGCAAAAAGCCCTGGCAATGGGTATTTTTCAGAGCGTCTATGGCCTTGGGATGACGCTTGGGCCCGTCGTGGCAGGCGCCATTCATGGCCTTGTGGGCAATTACCCAAATACCTTCCTGCTTATCGGCGCGCTCGGCGTTTTAGCCGCTGTTTGGGCCTTTTTGGCCTATGAAAACCCGCGCCCGCAGACCCCATAGCAGCTTCGGGCAGCTCCCTCGTTTTGGCGAGCATCCTGAAAAAGTGAGGAGAAGAAATAGCATGAAGGGCTACTCGCGTCAAAATCAACTGCTCTCGCTCTGCGGGCTGAATTGCGGGCTTTGCCAGATGAAATTGGCGGGCTATTGCCCTGGCTGCGGCGGCGGAGCGGGGCATCAGCCCTGCGCGGTCATTCGGTGCGCCCTGGCGCATGGCGGCCATGAATACTGCTATTTGTGTGAGGAATATCCCTGCGATCGGCATGCGGATGCGATGGAGTTTGATTCGTTCATCACCCACAGGAATATGCTTGCCGACCTTGAGAAAGCAAAAACCATTGGAATAGAATCCTATAACGGGGAGCAGCGCGAAAAGGTCGAAATACTCCGCGAACTGCTCGAAAACTTCAACGACGGGCGGCGAAAGACCTTTTATTGCGCGGCTGTAAATCTGCTTGATTTAGAAAGTATACGGCTTGCCATCGCGCAAATTACAGCGTCCATATCTGCGGAGACGACGCCGAAAGAAAGAGCGGCGGTTGCAGTCCGCCTATTGCAAAGGCAGGCGGATAATCGTGGAATATCCCTGAAACTGAGAAAAAAGCGGTGAAGAGAATACGAAAATTGAGCTGAACGCCGCCAAAATGACTTGCGCGACCCTGCCCTGCTTCAAGGCGGCCCGCGGAAGCCAAGCATATAAGGCTAGGCCGCCGATCAGCAGAGCGGCTGCCATCGCTTGGATGATAGGAATAGAGTTTGGGGCGTGATACTCCATACTTTTCATCCCTGAATATTTTCATTTTCCCCTTTATAGGCTATTAAGAGGTGTATATGAACTCCGTTCCTCCCGCTCAAAAGACGGTGCAATTAAACCCTCAAGCCGGCCCTTCTTCAGCTCTTCAGGCGATCAGGGTCACAATCCGCGCGGCCATTCTGGCCGCGACCCAGCCCAAGGCCTTCGGGCGTGGTTTCGATGTCGTTTCTCCCGCTCGCGCGGGGAAGGCCTTTCGTCATTGCGAATGGCAACGAAGCAATCCAGCGTCCCCCTTTTCTCGTCATTGCGATTGCCGCGTCGCTCCGCTCCTCGCAACGACGGGGATCAATCAGCGCCTTCTTACCTCGTCATTGCGAATGGCAACGAAGCAATCCAGCGTCCTCCTTTTTGAAGAGGCCTTTGCACATGCTTGCTGGATTGCCGCGTCGCTCCGCTCCTCGCAATGACAGCCAGCGAAGCAATCCAGATCACTTCCGCTCGCGCGTGGGAAGGCCTTTCGTCATCGCGAGTGGCAACGAAGCAATCCAGCGTCCCCCTTTTTGAAGAAGCGCTTGCGCATTGCTGCTGGATTGCTTCGTCGCTTACGCTCCTCGCAATGACGAAGAAGTGTAACCATTTCGCCGTCATTGCGATTGCCGCATTCGGGGCGGTGTCGCGCATGGCAACCGCTACCACAGAGCGCTCTGCGCCCTTTTTTCGTCATTGCGATTGCCGCGTCGCTCCGCTCCTCGCAATGACGAAGAAGCAATCCAGATCATCCCCACTCGCGCGTGGATTGAAATAGCCGCCGTCGTAAAGTCCCGCTTCTTCAGCCACATCGCGGCCGTCGCGGTCGCGTGGATGGAAATGTTGAATCCAAGAGGTAAAAGATCAGCTTGAGGCGCAGGGCAGCACGGCTCCCAAGCAAGCGGCACCATAGCGCGGCCGCTCAAGGCCTTTTGAAGAAGGCGGTGCCCTTACAACAACCATGAACCATGCCACAAACGAAAAAAGCAGGCGCCTTTGCCTGCTTTTTGCCGTTTGCGCGCTCTTTGCGCCTACTCCTCGACGTATTCCCTGTGGCGGAACAGCAGCGAGATGCACCAAAGCCCCGCGATGCCCACGATGGAGTAAAGGATGCGCGCGAGCACCGTGGCCGGGCCGCCAAAGATCCAAGAGAAGAAGTCAAACTGGAACAGCCCCACCAGCAGCCAGTTGATGGCCCCAAGAATGACGAGGGTCAGGGCAAGCTTATCCATCCGAATTGTCAGCTCCTTTGAAATAGAGTTTGGATTGATGCTAGCGTTGCCCTTCAATGGTAAAACTATGCGTCCAGCGCTTATCTTTTGAAAAAATCCCTCATAATAAGGGAGATTAGGCCCTAAAAAGCAGCCAAAAGCAGGAGGAGAGCAGCGCGGCGCCGGCAGCGCTCAAGCCGTTGACCCAGTCGTTATTCATCGAGCGAAGGCCCGAAAAAAGGCGATTCGGGCCGCTGGGACCATAGGGCTCCTCGGTGAGCTCGCCATCTTGCCCCAGGTACTTGGCCTGCAGCGAAGCGCCCAGAAGGCTATCGGCCACACAGCCCCCGCAGCCGCCCAGAAAAACCGCCCAAAACGCCGGAAATGAGAGCAAAACAAGCCCGGCTGGCAGCGCGATGCAAAGCGAGCCCAGCGCCCCCGCCAGGCAGCCCAAAGGGCTGATTCCGCCAGAAAGCCCGGCGCGCACCGGCCGAAGGGTGAGAATCGAAACGGGGCTTTTGCGGCTTAGCACGCCGATTTCGGAAGCCCAGGTATCTGAGGCAGCGGCCGCGATGGCCCCAAGCGCCGCCATCAAAAGGGGCGCTTGCCCGCCCAGCCAATAAAAGAAAGCCGCAATCAGCGCGGGCAGGCTGTTGGCCAGCACCTGCGCGGCCCTTCGGCCCGTTCCTTCCCTGCCTGCCCCGGCACGGCGGTGTTTGCCGAGCTTCCCCGCGAGGGAGGAGCTCATAAAGAAGAGGATCAGCATCCCCCATAAGAGCCAGCCGCCAAAGAGGAAGAAGCAAAGGCCGGTCAGCAGGGCAAGAACGCAGGCAGACTGGCGCAAAAGCCGCTTCTTCCACGAGAAAAGGCAGATGAGCGAGGTCAGCGCCGCGCAAAGGGCGAAGGGCAGCCAGGGCGCGCCCATGTCAATGCACCAGCGCGAAGGCCAAGGCGGTCACGCCCAGGGGAACCGTCAGGTTATCGAGCCCAAAGGGGGTGAAAAGCTCTAAAATCAGCGCAAAAACGGCCAAAATCGCGGGAATATAGGGCGGCACCGCCAGCCCATAGAAAAAGGCCGTGAAATAGCAGGCCAAAAGCGATACGAGCAGCATCGCGGCGCAGCCCGCAACGCTTTTTTCCGCCCCAAAAACGCGAAAGCGCCGCTTGCCAAGCCTTTGGCCGATCACGGCTGCCAAACCGTCGCCATAGCCCATGCAAAGCACCCCAAAGGCCCCAAGCGCGGGGCTCTTCAGCGGCCCGAAGCAAAGCAGTGCCAAAATCGCCAGCGAGATGGGGTAATAAACCGTACCCTTGCGGGTCTTATCGGTGATATTTTGCAGGGTTTTTAAGGGGGGCAGTCTTTCTGGAATGGCGTTGACCACGATGAAGAGCGCGGGCACCGCGGCGGCCAGCCAGGGCGAGTGGAAGAACTGCCCGGCGATCAGCCACCAGTTGGAAACGCCGATGTGCACCATCTTGCGGAGGGCTTCGCCGCTCAGGCCCAGGCGAGAGGCGATTTGCCCGGAGGCAAACAGCACAAGGCCTATAAAGCCAAGCGATAGAACCAAGCCTAAAAGATCATCGCGCATAAAACACCACAGCGGCCCGAGCCGCATCCCCTTTTTCGCGTCTTGCCCTATCATATCGTGTAAGATGCGCCTTTGCAAGAAAAAAAGCCCTCTCGAGTTTGACTTTTGGCCACGCGGCTGTTAAGCTAAATGCAGGTGGTCAAACCATAAATACGCGCCACTCAAACAAAGGGAGGGAAATTCAAATGGAACAAAAAGCTGTTTGCAGCAACACCCACGACTGCTCCTGCCCCAACACGAACTGTAAGAACCATGGCCGCTGTTGCGAGTGCGTGGCGAACCACAAAAAGGGCGGCAGCCTGCCCCTGTGCATGCGCGAAATCGGCAAGTAAGCCCGAAAAATAAGCGGCGCCTCGCCTTGTCAAGAAAAGGGCGGGGCGCCGCTTTTGTGTAGAGGCGCTTCCGAAAGCGGAATGCGCAGCGGTGAGCGCCAAGTCAGCTCATCATCGCCGTGCCGAACTTCGATTCGCGCCGGCGGGCGGGGAAAGCGCGCTGAGGCGCTTAAGCCAGCCGGGACGCGCAGGCTTGCCCCTCGCGAGGGGCAAGCCATCGGTCTGGATCTCCACGCGCACATTGCGGTGGGCTTACCCCGTTCGCACAGGGAAAGCATCAAGCCGCCCAGCAACCGCCCTGGTCGCCGCCGGGATTTCCAGCCCCTTCGCCGGGGGAAAGCATGACGCACTCGGCAGGCACCATGGTCTGCCAGGGGGCCTCTCGCTCGTGCGGGGAGGGTCTCTCGTCATTGCGAGTGGCAACGAAACAATCCAGCGTCCTCCTTTTTGAAGAAGCGCTTGCGCATTGCTGCTGGATTGTTTCGTCGCTGCACTCCTCGCAATGACGGCGAAGCAATCCAGTTCCTCCTCGACCGCGCGAGGAAAGCTCCGCGAGCACGGCGTGCTTACGTCGGTCGGCAGGATTACCCCCACTTGCGCGGGGGAAGCGGCGTAAAAGTCGACGTGCGGTTTGCAAGGCAGGGATCATCCCCACTTGCGCGGGAAAGCACCATGGCATTTTGGTAGCGTCCGGTTTCGCCGGGATCATCCCCGCTTGCGCGGGGAAAGCGCAAAGATGGCGGGGTCAGCGACGCCGAAGATGGGACCACCCCCGCTCGCGCGGGGGAAGGTTCCTTGGTTTGCGCGAAGCGCTTGTCGATTACCGGTCATCCCTGCTCGCGCGGGGGAAGGAAGCTGGCGGTGAAACTGCGACTGATCCATCGGCGGTCATCCCCGCTCGCGCGGGGGAAGGTCCTAAACACTGTTCCCCGCAAAGCAGTTTGATAGGTCATCCCCGCTCGCGCGGGGGAGGGTCTCTCCTGAGCAGTAGGGCGGGTCGGTGATCAGCGCATGGTCATCCCCGCTCGCGCGGGGGAGGGTCTCTCGTCATTGCTTCGTCGCTGCGCTCCTCGCAATGACGGCGAAGCAATCCAGTTCCTCCTCGACCGCGCGGGGAAAGCTCACGCATTGCCTCGTTAATGAAGACGCGCTGGGGACCACCCCCGCTCGCGCGGGGAAAGCTCGACCGCCCGCGCGAATCCCCTGCCGCCGTTGGGATCATCCCCGCTCGCGCGGGGAAAGCCGCGCCTTCCGAGACGCCTCTTGCCCGCGCGAGGGATCATCCCCGCTCGCGCGGGGAAAGCGGTGTAGATCACGCTAGCGCCAATAAGCACGGGGGATCATCCCCGCTCGCGCGGGGAAAGCACTTGCGCGGCCTCCTCTTTCAGGCATAAACTGGCTCTCCGCACAAATGGGGAGGCGACGTTTCCGGGGGCTTTTCATCGTTTCGATTGCCGCGTGCTGCTTGGCGCGACTCGCGGGCGCAGGTAAAAGCATTGTTTAGGCTTCAGACCCGCCTTATATTGCCGCGCCGCCGCGAGGGGTTGCCTTGAGCCCATAACCCTTCACCGTTGTTGCGAGAAACAACCAAAAAACCTGGCACTTCGCCGCCGATGGGCACGCCGGCGGCGCGACGATTTTGGACGAAGGGGTGCAATGGGCACAGGGAGCGTGAGCGTTTCGGCGAAATGCAGCCCAGCCTGCGGCGAAGAAGCGACGCCGAGCATAGCAGTGAGGCATCGCTCCCCACAGCCGCCTTGGCCGCGAGCGGCTTGCGCCCGTCGGCCATATCGCGACGGCGGGGATTTCAATCTCCACGGCCGCAGCGGCCTTGAGCTCGTAACCCTTCACCGTTGTTGCGAGAAACAACCAAAAAACCTGGCGCTTCGCCGCCGATGGGCACGTCGGCAGCGGTGGATGCGGCGAGCCGGTGGGCCGGAGCGCAACGAGCGGCACGATTGCAGGGCGGCGGCGCGATGACTCCGGACGAAGGGGTGCAATGGGCGCAGGGAGCGGAAGCGTTTCGGTGAAAGGCAGCCCAGTCTGCGGCGAAGAAGCGACGCCGAGCATAGCAATGAGGCATCGCTCCCCACAGCCGCCTTGGCCGCGAGCGGCTTGCGCCCACCTGCCATATCGCGACGGCGGGCATTTCAACCCCCACGCGAGTGGGGTAATCCCATCTTATGGTGGCGTGTCGTCAACGCCAATGAGCCTTCCCCGCGCGAGCAGGGATGATTCCATCAGCATTGCACTTCGGGACGCCGTAAATCTGCCTTTCCCCGCGCCGAAGGTTGGCGCGAAAAAGCCGGGAAGGCTTTCCCCACGGGCCTTAGGGTTTACGGCCCTCCAGGCCCAGCAATTCGCGCTTGATCGGGACGCCGTAGGCATAGCCGCCAAGGCCTCCGCTGGTTTCGATCACGCGGTGGCAGGGGATGATCAACGCGATGGGATTTCGGCCATTCGCGCCCCCCACGGCTCGCGCCGCCTTAGGACGGCCAAGCAGTGCCGCGAGCTGCCCATAGCTTCGCGTTTCGCCATAGGGGATGTTCAGCAGCGCCTGCCAAACGGCCTGCTGGAAGGCGGTGCCCTTAGGGGCCAGCGGCAGGTCGAAGCCTTGGCGCCGGCCATTTAGGTATTCTTCGATCTGTTCCGCCGCCAAGACCTGCAGCGGGGTTTGCGCGCCCGGCGCTTCGCTTTTTTGCACAAAGCGCAATGCCGTGATGGCCGCGCCGTCGTCCTTGATTTCAATCGGGCCAAGCCGTGTTTGCATCATGAAGTGATTCATTTGCCATTCCTCCCTCTTTTCGCCCATCATACCAGGCAAAAGCCCGGTTACGCAACAAAAAGCGGGTTGGGCGCGTTATAAATTTGCGCCAAGCATTCGTTTTAGCAGGAAGCGCCCCCGCGCGCAAAGAATAGATTCCCTTGGAGTAAATTCGACTGGAGGCGGCCATGCAAAGAGCTTCCCTTTCGCTGAAGCTGAGGCTTCCTACGCTGCTGCGCTATGCCGCGCTGCTCGCAGCCGCGCTCGTTCTCGCGGCGCTGCTCTTCTTTACCCTGCGTGGCTGCGGCTTTCCGGGGGAAACGATCACTTCCGGCGGGCAGCAGCTGCTGGGCGCCAGCCCGGGCGATACCTTTTTGCCCTTTGGCGGCCGGGTGCTCGCCTTCAACGGCAGCGTGCTCAGCTGCTATTCAAACCTCGGCCGCAAGCTCTGGGAATATTCCGTGGCAGACAACTGGGGCGGCTATAAAATCGAGGCCTCTTCCACCCTTGTGGCGCTCTATAAGGGCCAAAACCTCGTGCTGCTCGACCAAAAGGGCGCGTTGGTCTTTCAGCGCATCCTGCCCCAGGAGATTCGCTCGCTGCGCGTCGGGGTTGATCTGGTCGCAATCGAAATGCCGGGCGCCGGCCGCCTGCAGATCTTGGGCCGCCAGGGGACCGACCGCGACAGCATAGATCTTGGCGGCGCGGAGCTCCTCGACTTCGGCTTCTACTCCCAGCAAGACATGCTCTGGGCCCTGACGCTCGACACCACGGGCCTAAGCTTTGAGTCCCGCCTGAACACCTACCAAACGGGCAAGCAGCAGCTGGTCACCGGCTATGTGAGTGAGGAGCAGGTCTATTATAAGCCCTTGTTTTTCAAGAACGATATCTACATCCTCGGCACCAAGACGCTGGAGTATATCAAGGACCAAAGCCAGAGCGTGACGAGCAGCACCGGGGCCTTCGGCTGGCAGTATAAAAGCGCCTTTATTGGGCAAAACGAGATCGCAATCGTTTTGAGCAAGACGAGCGAGGGCGAGAGCCCCCAAAGCGTGCGCCTGCTGCGCGGCGGCTCTTCCGAGGATCTTCACCTGCCGCAAGGCTGCCTTTACGTCTGCGCGTCAGAAAGCCAGCTGGTTTCAGTCAGCCAAAGCGTTGTGAGCGCCGTGCCCTATTCCCAGAGCAGCGCGCGGAAGGAACTCCAATTTAAGACCCCGATCGACCGATGCCTTGCCGATGTGGACGGCAAGCTCATCGTCGCCTCCGTCGGCGAATCGGTCTACCTCTATCGCCTGCTCTAGGGCAGGCGCATTTTTGCCTACTTGAAGGGTGGACGCAATGAACCCAATCAATCTCCTCATCCTGGCGCTCTTTGGCCTGAGCCTGCTTTTTGGGCTCTACAAGGGCTTTTTGCCTACGCTGGCCAACACGGTGGGCCTGTTTTTATCGCTGAGCATCGCGTATTTTTGCTATTCGCTGGTTTCCTCTTGGATCGCCCTGCATAAGGACTGGCTCGAGTGGGTGATCTACCTATCGGAAGGCGCCTCGCACATCCCGTTCCAATACCTGGAATACGCAAGGAGCGACGTCGCCCTGCTCGCGGCGAGCGACGTGGCCGAAATCGTGCGTGCTTCGGGCTTTACCGCGCCCTTTGACGGCTACATCTTAAGCAATGTGGCATCGCAGATTTACGCCCCCGATTTAACCCTTCTGCGCGAGTACTTCAACCAGACCATCGCGGATTCCAGCCTGAACATCATTGCCTTTTTGCTCTGCGGCGGCGTCGCCTACCTGATTTCAAGCGTTTTGGTCATCTTCATCGATACGACCTTCCGCTTCCCAAGGCTTCGGCTGCTGGACTGGCTGCTGGCCCTGGGTACGGCCCTCTTGCGGGGCTATGTCATTTTGCTCGCGCTGTTCATGCTGGTGCCGCTGGTGCTCAACATGCTGCAAATCGAGTTTTTAACCCAGATGGTGGCTGATTCCTCGATGGCGCAATGGTTTTTGCAGGGCAACCCCTTCTTTGGCTGGATCACGCCTTATTTATAGGAGGTCGACATGCAGCTGCGGCGCCTGCTCGGCATCGTGTACCTGCTCCTGGGCAGGGGCTTCGCGACCGCTGCGGAGCTGGCCGAGCGCTTCGAGGTTTCAAAGAAGACGATTTTGCGCGATGTGGACCTGCTCTCATCAGCCGGCCTGCCCATCTACACCGTGCAGGGCAGAGGCGGCGGCATCAAGCTGATGGAACGGTATTCCCTGAGCCGCGTCGAGCTCTCTCGCGAGGAGCAGGATCAAATCCTTCTTGCGCTGCAGGGCTTTTTGGCCTCTCAGCAGCCAAGCGCCGCGCAGCTTTCCGCCCGTGAGAAGCTGCAGGCGCTTTTTCGCAGACCCGAGGCCGACTGGATCGAGATCGATTTTTCGCGTTGGGGCCGGCAAGGGGTGGATAGCGAGCACTTTGAGGCCCTGAAAACGGCGATTCTTGCCCAAAGAGCCGTCGCCTTTGACTATTCCGGCCTAAACGGCCCAAATTCGCGCCGCCGCGCCTACCCGCTTAAGCTGACTTCCAAGTCCTTTGCGTGGTATTTGCAGGCCTACTGCCTAAAGGCGCAGGACTATCGAAGCTTCAGGCTCAGCCGGATTCGTGGGCTGACGCTTTTGGACGAGACCTTCGAAAGAAGGGATTTTCAGCCGCCTGCCATCGAGCGGGCAGAGATGGCGCCCGCGCTTTGGTTGAAGCTGCGCTTCGCGCAAGGGGCCGCTTATCGAGTCTATGACGAGTTCAGCCAGGACGCCGTTCAAAGGGAGGAAGACGGCTCGCTGCTCGTGGAGGCGGCCTTTTCAGACGGCCCATGGCTCTACGACTACCTCCTTTCGCTGGGCTCTTCTGTGCGGGTTTTGGAGCCCGAGAGCGTGCGCCGGGAATTGCTTGCGCGCGCAAGGGCCATTCAGGCGCTGTATGCAAGCGAGATGAAGGAATTTTGATGGAACCCAATCAAAGTGGACGGATTGCTGTCTTGTTTTGTGTGCTAAGCTAAGGTAAGATTTCAAGCGCGGGAAAGGGCCTGCCTTGCGTGGCGGCAAAAAGCCTTCATTCTTCTGGCAAGGTCGCCATTCGCGCGGGCGGCTCTGCCGCCATCGCCGCAACAAACTTAAGGGAGGGGCTGCAAATGCCAAGACCAAGCTCAAAGCCCGAGCTTCTTCGGGCGGCAAACGAGGGCTTTGAAAAGCTCTGGGCGCTCATCGGTTCGCTGAGCGAGGAGGAGCGCTGCGCTGAATTCCATTTTGGCGAAGAACTCTTGCAAAAGGAGGCGCATTGGGCGCGAGATAAGGGCCTGCGCGATGTGCTTGCGCACCTTTACGAATGGCATCTTCTTTTGCTGAACTTCGTGAAAGCCAATCTGGCGGGTGAACCGCAGCCCTTCCTCCCGCAGCCCTACAACTGGAAAAACTATGCCTTGATGAACAGGGCCTTCTTTGAAAAGCACCAGGCGACGCCCTATGCGCAGGCAGAAAGCCTCCTTCGCGGGAGCCATGCCGAGGTTTTGGCCCTCATCGAGGGTTTTTCGGGCGAGGAGCTGTTCGAAAAGGGGCGCTTTGGCTGGGTCGGCGGCACGACGCTTGGCAGCTATTGCATCTCTGCAACATCGAGCCACTACGATTGGGCAATCAAGAAGATCAAGGCGCATCAAAAGGCCCTTGCGCGGCGAAACGATGCATTACGCTAGTTATAAGACGATCCTCTCGCCGCAAAACGGCATGAATCTCTACCGCGGCTGCACCCACGGCTGCATCTACTGCGACAGCCGCAGTGTTTGCTACCAGATTCAGCACGATTTTGAGGATATCGAGGTCAAGCGGGACGCTATCGCCATCTTGGAAGGGCAGCTTCGCCGCAAGCGCGAGCCCTGTATGGTGGGCACCGGCTCGATGTGCGACCCCTACATTCCCTTGGAAGAGGAACTTCAGCTGACGCGCCAAAGCCTTGCGCTCATCGAGCGGCTG
>JAITTC010000159.1 GCA_031287285.1 Christensenellaceae bacterium | reverse complement strand
TCCTCGCCCATTTCGCTCGCCTTTTCGTTTAATCGGTTGGCTTGGTCCTGCGCCGCGTGGTGCTTCCAAAGCTTCACATAGGCGTGGGGCTCGCCCTCGTATTCGGGCAGCGCGCAAAGCGGCGTGCCGTCCTTCAGGGTGGGCAGCATGGTGCAAGCGGTGAAGTCGATGCCGATGCCCAGCAGCTCCTCCTTTTGAACGCCCGCTGCCTCAAGCGCCCTTGGCACCGCGTCAAAGAGCGCGTCTAAATAGTCCTGCGGGTGCTGCAGGGCAAAGTCTGGCGGCAAGGCCCTGCCAGACGGCAGAAACTCGTCCATCACGCCATGGCGGTACTCGCTCACGGCGCTGCCGAGCTCGCGCCCCGTGCCCACTTCCACGAGCAAAGCCCTGGCCGAGAGCGTCCCAAAGTCGATGCCCAGTGCGACCTTCATGTCCTTCCCCTCCAAAAAAGCGGGCAGTCCCCTTTTAAGGGAACTGCCGGCTAAATCCTCGTGATTTACTTCGTGCCGAAGCGCTCGGGATCCCAATAGCTGCGCTGGTTCGTATCGATTTGGGCGATCTGCGCAAGGTCGCCCGCATCGAGCTTAAAGTCGAAGACCTGCGCGTTCTCGATGATGCGCGCCTGCTTGACCGACTTGGGGATGACCACATTGCCCGTGTCGATATGCCAGCGGATGATGATCTGCGCCGCCGTCTTGCCATATTTCTTTGCGATGCTCACCAAAACCGGCTCGTCGAGCAGAAGATGGTCCTGGCCGCCGAGTGGGCTCCAAGCTTCGACCGCAATGCCCTTTTCTTCGCAGTAGGGCTTTACCTCCTTCTGCTGGAAGGAGGGGTGCAGCTCGATCTGGTTGGCGGCCGGCGTCAGCAGCCCCAGGGATTCGAGGGTCTGCAGGTGATGAATTTGGAAGTTCGAAACGCCGATGGCGCGGATGCGCTTTTGCTCGTAGAACTCAATGAGCTGCTCCCAGGCTGCCACATAATTGGGCACGGGCCAGTGCAAGAGGTAGAGATCGACATAGTCGGTCTTCAGCTTTTCGAGGGTGGTTTCAAAGCCCTCGGCGGCCTGTTTGGCCTCGATATCCTTGGTCGAAAGCTTGGTGGTGATGAAGATCTCCTCGCGCTTGACGCCGGACCTTGCGATGCCGGTGGCCACGTCCTGCTCGTTGCGGTAGGCAGCTGCGGTGTCGATATGGCGGTAGCCTGCCTCAAGGGCCCAGGCGACAGCGTCCGCGGTGGACTGGCCAGGCTCGGAGCGGAACACGCCCAGGCCAAAAACGGGGATTTTCACGCCATTGTTTAGGGTAATGCTCGGTTCGTTCAGCATGTGCACGGCCTCCTCATTTGTGTTTGCAATAAGTTTAACAGAATCTTTAAGCCTTTTCAAGCACGGCGAAAAAAAGCGGGCCTTCCCTTTTGGGAAGAGCCCGCTATCGGCCTGATTACAGCGCCCGGCGGAGCTTCCTTGCCAAAAGCGCAGCCGTGCACAGAGCAAGTCCAAGTACGCCAATCCAAAGCATGCCGCTTGCCGGGTCCCCGGTCTTTGGAACCGCTTCACCGGGCCACGCGGGTCCAATCGTTTCTGGCGGAAGCGTGCTCTGCGGCGGCGTGAGCGCGGGTTCCGGGTCGTCGCCGGGCGTCGCTTTTTTTCGCCACTGCGCGGTCAGGGTGATTTCGGGCGTGCCTTCGCCCTCGGCCAATTCGCCGTATTTTCGCCCGCTGGGCGCCATTTGGGCGGGCCCGCCGGCCGTAACCTTCCAGCCTAAGAAGGTATAGCCTTCGCGCGCCGGGTCTGGGCTTGGCAGCGAAACCACGCCGTCAAAGGCGACGGTTTCATCGGGGATGGTTTCGGCCTCGCCATTGTCTTTTCTGTAATGCACGATGTATTCGCCAGCCGTCCACTTCGCATAGAGCGTGACGCCTTCCGGCGGCAGGGAAGAGGGCGCTAAATCGCTGGATGGATCGATCGCCGCGTCGCCCGCGCCCGGGGCGGCGCTGGTGAACCAGCCGCCAAAGGCGTAGCCCGGCCTGCCGGGCGCCGGCCAGTAGCCGTCGAGCTGGGCGCCATAGGCCGCGCCTTCCAAAACCGTGCCGGGCGCCGGGTTCGCCGGGTGCCCCAGGTGGTTCAGGTCAAAGTTCAAGGGCAGATTGGTATAGTACACATACTGAATGGTCTGCTTTTGGGCCGTATACGCGCCGGTAACCGCCGCGTTTGCCCCCGCGCCCGTCACGATGGAGGGTTCCGTGCCGGACTGTGAGATCACGCGCCGCCCGGGCGGCGTCACGAGAGGCGCGGGCACGGACGCAGGCAGCGCGGCCGGCTGCGTATAGGCCGTGCCCACAAGACCATTCAGGGTCGTCTCCGGCTGCAGCCCCGCGATTGGGTTACCCGCCGCGTCTGCATACTCCACGGTTACGGGCTGGGGAATGGGCGCGGTGTGGGTATCGTCTCCCACCACAACGTCCGAAACCGGGCCGCTGTATTCCACGTAATAGCCCGCATTATGGGTTGAATTCGTATAGTTATAGCCAAGGTTATTCCACATATCCATGTTGAACGAGGCAAACTCCAGGCAAGCTTCCGCATTGTTATCAGGCTGATTGGAGTTTCCTCTAACCCCCGTAACCGGGCTGATATTCCCCGAGTTATTGAAGTTCTGAAATACGCCCGGGACGCCGCAATTATCTGGATTGCTACTATTCCAACCGGGTGGATTGTAAAAAACCAAGCCCTTCTCTGGGCCGCAAGCCCAGTACCAGGTCCCCGTGGTCGCGGTGCCCACTCCATAGCTGGCAGCGGCTGTGGGAATATCATCGGTCGGGCCTGGGTAGGCATCCGAAATCAGCTGCCCGCCTGAAACGCGGTATTTCGTTCCGCCAAGCCAGCCAGGCTTCATGGCGACGGTTTTGAAGATGAAGACCTGCTCCTCCGCGCTGGTGATCGTGGCCAAATACCCCGTAAGGCCCTTGTAAGTGCGATCATTGGCGGCATTATAGGCCGCCATCCATTGCATGGCATTGGCTGGAACGAACTCATAGAAATGAATCGTATCCCCGATCACAAGGGAAGAAACGCGCTCTGTCAGCAATATGACCGAAATGGAGGAATCATCCGGGCAGCCGGAGCTAGACGTGAAGTGGAGAGAGCTGAGGATTGCGCTAATATCAGCGCTCGATGCCGGCGTTTGGTTATCTTTCAGCACGAGCGTCAGCCCGCCGCTGGTGGGGACCACGTTCCAAATCGCGGTGGAAATCGACGACAGGGACTGAATCGCTAGCTGAGTCGGGAAGGCGATTTGGAGGCTCTTATACTCACCGCTTTCGACCGACAGGTTCGTGAAGCTGTAGCTGTAGGTGCCGGAGCTGAACGCCCCTTGGATTTGAAAGTCCAAGACCGGTGCCGCAAAAGCGCTGGGCGAAAGCAGGCAAAGCAAGAGGAGCGCGCTCAGAAGCGCTAAAATAATCTTGCTTTTACCCCCCCCCTGCGTTGTTTTTTCATTGCTATTCCCTCCGCTTTCGTCAGCTTGCAGAATTTTGACCTATTTCGTCGATTTTATCATCGAAATGACCAGAAAACAAGAGAAAGGTAAAGAATTTTAACTTCAGCTCGCAAAAAAACCGGCTCGGCGCTTGCACCGACCCGGTTTTTGCTGCAAAAAGGGATCTTAGTCCACGAACTCGAGCACGACCATCTCGGCGCCGTCGCCCTTGCGGGGGCCGAGCTTCAGGATGCGGGTATAGCCGCCGCCCTGGCCCTTTTCCTCCGCGCGCGCCTTGTATTTGGGGCCGTATTCGCGGAAGAGCTTCTCGATGATGGGGTGCTTATTGTCTCTCGTGCGCTCTCTGAAGTCGGACTTGCTCTCATCCGCCTTCTTGATCTCTGGGATGTCGTAAATGTAGGCCATCATGCGGCGGCGGGCCGCAAGCTTAGAGGGCAGGTCGTTCACGAAGGTTTCGGTCACCGTCTGCCCCTTATCGTTGTTGAAGGTCTTTTCGACCTGAATGGTGTGCTCGTATTCGTGGATGGCGAGGGTCACGAACTTCTCTGCGATGGAGCGCACTTCCTTGGCTCTTGCCAGGGTGGTCGTGATCCTGCCGTTCCAGATGAACTGGCTCACCTGGCCGCGAAGCAGAGCCTTCCGCTGGTCGGCCGGGCGGCCGAGTTTGCGCTGTTGGGCCATCTTTGTTCCCTCCGTTTGTGCTTATTCCTCGCTGCGCCTCAGGCCAAGGCCAAGCGCCGCGAGCTTTTGCTCGACTTCTTCGAGCGACTTCTTGCCCAGGTTGCGCACCTTCATCATGTCCTCTTCGTCGCGCTGGATGAGCTCGGCTACGGTGTTGATGTTGGCGCGCTTCAGGCAATTGTAGGCGCGGACGGAGAGATCGAGCTCCTCGATGGTCATCTCCTGCACCTTTTCCATCTTGTTGTCTTCCGGCTCGTTGAAATCGACCGGAACGACGTTTTCGGTTAGGTTGATGAAGAGCATTAGATGCTCGGATAGGATTTTTGCCGCCATGGAGGTCGCTTCGTCGGGCTTGATGGAGCCGTCGGTCCACACCTCAAGCGTGAGGCGGTCGTAGTCGGTGATCTGGCCCACGCGGGTATTTTCGATGGCGTAATTGACCTTGCGGATCGGCGTGAAGATGGAATCGACCGGCAGAACGCCGATGGGCATGTGCGGCGACTTGTTTTTTTCGGCGGAAACGTAGCCGCGGCCCTTTTCGAGGGTCAGTTCCATTCTAAGCTCGGCGCCGTCGCCCAGCGTGGCGATGCGAAGATTCGGGTTTACGATCTCGACCTCGTCGTCGCAGACGATGTCGCCCCCGGTCACGACCGCGGGGCCGGTGACGGAAAGCGTCAGGGTCTTCTTCGCGTCGGTATAGAGCTTGGCGTTTAGGCTCTTGAGGTTGAGGATGATCTCGGTCACATCCTCTTTTACGCCCGGGATGGTTGAAAATTCATGCAGAACGCCGTCGATGCGGATGGAGGAAACGGCCACGCCGGGCAGGGATGAAAGCAGAATGCGGCGCAGCGAGTTGCCCAAGGTGACGCCAAAGCCGCGTTCCAGGGGCTCCACCACAAACTTGCCGTAGTTTGCGCCTTCATCGTATTCCACGCACTCGATCTTCGGCTTTTCGATCTCGATCATTGACTCATTCCCTCCTCAAGCGCTGCATTCCTTGAAAACTTCAGGTTCAAGAAGGGCCTCCTTACTTGGAGTAGTACTCCACGACCAGGTGCTCTGCAAAGCTGCTCTCGGCATCCTCGCGCTGGGGCAGGGCCAAGACGCTGCCGGTGAGATTTTCTGCGTCG
>JAITTC010000109.1 GCA_031287285.1 Christensenellaceae bacterium | reverse complement strand
GAGGACCGTGGTTCGGGCAGCAGGGAAGCGCCAAAGCCAAAAGGCGGCGACGCGGGAACAGATCCTGGAGGCAGCAAGGCGGGTTTGCTTGCTGCAGGGCCTTTTTCCGCCAACAGACGAGATCGCCAGGGAGGCCAGCGTGGCGCATGGCACGATCTTCGTGCACTTCCCCACGAGGGAGGAGCTGCAGCTGCGGGTTCTCGAGCGCCTTGCCGGGGAAATGGGCGGCAGGCTGCACGAGCTTGCCGCTTCGAAGCGCTCCATCGAGGAGCTGCTCCATGCGCACATCGCGGTTTTAGAGGAATACAAGCCCTTTTATAAAAGGCTGCTCGAAGGGCTCGCCGCCTTGCCGGAAGGGGCGCGGATGCTGCTGCTGGCGCTGCAGTCGGTGCTCTCTGCACACCTTGGCGCGGTGATTGAGGAAGGGCAAAGGGCGGGGCGCATCAAAAGCCTGCCGCTGCCCCTGCTCTTCAATGCCTGGATTGGCCTGGTGCATCACTACCTGCTGAACGCCGCGCTCTTCGCGCCCGGCGAGTCGGTGCTGAAGTGCCGCAAAAAGGAATTGATCGAGGGCTATTTGGCCCTCATCACGAGCGAAAAATGAATGAAAGGTAGGGAAATAAGCCATGACGAAGATTTGCGTAGCCTGCGGAATGCCCATGAAGGAGCCTGAGGAGTTCGCCCTTGGCGACACGAGCCGCGATTACTGCGTTCACTGCATGCGGGAGGACGGCAGCATGCAATCCTTTGATGAAAAACGAGCGGGGCTTGCCGCCTTCATCATGAAGACCCAGGGCTTTGACGAGGCGGCCGCGCTGCCCCTTGCGGAAGCCATGATGCGCAAGCTGCCCGCTTGGGCGGGGCACTTTCAGGCGTGAAAAAGACGGTGAGGGGCTGCGGAGGCGCTCCGTGGCCTTGCGGAAGCGCCTTTTGCATAGGGGTTTTGCTGCTGGCGGCGGCCTTGATGGGCTGCGCACAAACACGGGCACAAACGCCGACGTCAACGGCCGGGAGGGCAGAAATGGTTTTGATGGCCCCGCCTGCTTTTAATGATTTTGACGAGTGGCTAAAAAATGCTCAAGACCCTGAATGGTACTATGGCGAGCTAGGCTACTTCTATATCCCTATTGAAATGCCTGAAGGGCTTATCTTTAAAAGAGTTAGCCCTGCTGGAAGAAGCCCTGCATTTCATTATGGTTCGGAAGATAAGGAGCTATTGGAATACGACCCTAAAGCAATTACTATAAAATGGCGCTCTTCCTTGCTTAAAACTACTGATGACTTTGAAACTCGTGTAAAAAACATCTCTGAACCCCTTGAATACAAGCGCGTTGGCAACCACTATGTCACCGAATGTACCGCCCAATACTATCGTATTATCTTTGAAAAGTACGATAGAGAATACAAAGACGAGGAGATTCTCTTTAAAAAGGTGTTTTGGGAACAAGACGGCGAGTTTTTCGATGCCGTTGTTCCTACGACCTTCACACAAGAGGACATCGAAAAATACTGCGTGGCGAAAAGGATCGAGATCAGATAAGGGGAAAGAGCTCTTTCAAGGCTCTGCTCGCAACCCTCGCCGCTCTTTCATGAAGGCGGCGGGGTTGCTTTTTGCGTAAAACGCGGATAAGTACTGATTTCAAGCCGTTTTTAGCCCCTTGCAGCGTTTTTTATCTCTCGAAGGCCCTTCGCGCCCTGCCCTCCCCCATCATTGCCCTTCCTCGTCATTGCCCTTCCACGTCATTGCGCTTGCTTCGTCGCTTCGCTCCTCGCAATGACGGCGAAGCAATCCAGCATACTTCCTCTTTGATAAACCATGCTTTTTGCTGGCCTTTCTAGCGCACTGGCTGGATTGCTTCGTCGCTGCGCTCCTCGCAATGACGAAGAAGGCCCTTCGCACACGGCCCTCCCCCGTCATTGCCCTTCCACGTCATTGCGCTTGCTTCGTCGCTTCGCTCCTCGCAATGACGGCGAAGCAATCCAGCGTACTTCCTCTTTGATAAACCACGCTTTTTGCTGGCCTTTCTAGCGCACTGGCTGGATTGCTTCGTCGCTCCGCTCCTCGCGATGACGGGCCATGCTGCTTGCGTGGTTCCTGAGTGCAACACGTCATTGCGAGCGCCAGCGAAGCAATCCAGTGGTTCTTTTTCGTCGAAGCATGGCCTTTTCGAGGGCCTTTCTGGATTGCTTCGTCGCTTACGCTCCTCGCAATGACGGGGATCGCGTCGCTTACGTAGCTCGCGGGTGACGGCGCAATGCGTCATTGCGATTGCCGCGTCGCTCTGCTCTTTGCAATGACGGGAGCGCGTCGCTTACGTAGCTTGCGGGTGGCAGCATAATGCGTCATTGCGAGCGAAAGCGAAGCAATCCAGCGGTTCTTTTTCGTCGAAGCATGGCTTTTTCGAGGGCTTTTCTGGATTGTTTCGTCGCGTTGCCCTCGCAATGACGGGGGTCGAAGCAATCCGGTGACTCTTTTTCGTTGAAGCACAGCCTTTTCGAAGGCCTTTCTGGATTGTTTCGTCGCTCTGCTTCTCGCAATGACGAAGAAAGCCCTTTGCGTGTTAGCTGGATTGCCGCGTCGCTCCGCTCCTCGCAATGACGGAGGCATGCCGCTTGCGCTTCTCGTGGGTGGTGGAGGCTGCGCTTCTTGCGTGGCCCTTGGGCGCAATACGTCATTGCGATTGCCGCGTCGCTCCGCTCCTCGCAATGACAGACAGCGAAGCAATTCAGTGGTTCTTTTTCGTCGAAGCATGACTTTTTCGAGGGCCTTTCTGGATTGCTTCGTCGCTTACGCTCCTCGCAATGACGGGGGAGGCAACCCAGTGGTTCTTTTTCGTCGAAGCATGGCTTTTTCGAGGGCCTTTCTGGATTGCTTCGTCGCTCCGCTCCTCGCAATGACGGGGGCCGCGTCGCTTACGCAGCTCGCGGGTGACGGCGCAATGCGTCATTGCGATTGCCGCGCCGCCCCGTTCCTCGCAATGACGGGTAGCGAGGCAATCCCGGGTTTTTCTTCTGGAGGGAGTTGGCGATTTTGCCGCTTTATTGCGTTCTTTTTGCCGCAAAATGAAAAAAAGGCGCCTCCCTTCAAGGGGGCCGCCCTTTTGAGAATGGCCGAGCGCCATTTTGCGCTATTGCAGGGCCTTTTTGAAGAGCTTATAGGCAAGGGCAGCCAAAACCGCGCCCGCGAGAGGCCCGACGATGAACACCCACAGCGCCGAAAGCGCCTCGCCGCCTGCGAGCAGCGCGGGGCCGATGCTCCGCGCCGGGTTGACCGAGGTGCCCGTGAGCGGAATGCCCACGATGTGCACGAAGCTCAGCGTCAGCCCGATGACGATGCCGGCTACCGCGCCCTTGCTCCGATCCGCGGTGACGCCGAGGATGGTCAGCACGAAGATGAAGGTTAAAACGATCTCGACCAGCAGGGCAGGGCCCGCGCCGCCAGCCCCGGCGACGCCGTTCGCGCCAAGGCCGCCGGTCAAATCGGCCAGCGCGCCAAGGCTTGGCGTCCGCAGAGCCACGACGAGCTTTAACAGCGCGGCGCCGGCCGTTGCGCCGACCAGCTGTGAAACCACATAGCAGAGGAAATCCTTGGCGCTTAAGCGCCCATCCATCCACAGCGCCAACGAAACCGCGGGGTTTACATGGCAGCCCGAAACCCCACCGATGACGTAGGCCAGCGCGACGATCGAAAGCCCGAAGGCCAGCGCCACCGCCAAGTGGCCGCCCGCCGCGTCGCAGCCGAGCAGAACCGCGCTCCCGCAGCCCATGAAGACGAGCACCGCGCTGCCAAGAGCTTCCGCAAGGTACTTCCTGAGGCCCGAACCAGACATGATGAACCCTCCCAGCTTCCATAAACGTTAATCCGTGAGGGTACTGTATCATTTTTCTGCGCGTTCCGCAATCGATTTCATCCGTCATTCCCGGCATGCATGCTTTTGGGCGCCTCACGCGCAGGCCTTCCTTGCCTTTCGGCCGCAGACCGGCTATACTGGTAAAGTACGCGCGAAAAAGCCATGTTTGCCCGCGCGCCCTCGATTCCACAAAAGAAAGAGGCCCTTCATGCGCATTCATAACCCATTCAGCAAGGATTTTTTGGCCGCCATCGGCGCCATTGCCCTGCCCATGGCCGTACAGCAGCTGGTCATGTCAGGCGTGAATATCATCGACGTTTTGATGGTCGGCACCCTTGGGGATACGGCAATCGCTGCGGCAGGCATAGGCAACCAGATCTTCTTCATCTTTTCTCTGTTCCTGTTCGGGGCCTATTCCGGGGCCTCGGTGTTTTTGTCGCAGTTCTGGGGCAAGCGCGATGTGCCCAATATCCGCCGCACGATGGGCTATATGCTGGCCGTCGGCATGTTTTTAGCGCTTGGCTTTCTTGCCGCCTCCGAGCTTTGCCCGGCCTTCTTGCTCGGCTGGTATTCCTCTGACCCCGCCGTTATCGAGGCCGGGATTCCCTATTTGAAGTGGGTGGCCTTCTCATACCCCCTGAATGCCCTGGCCTTTTGCTATGCCTTCAGCTGCCGCTGCACGGGCCATGTTCGCCTGCCGATGGCTGCCTCGTTTTCGGCCATCGTGACCAATATCGTCTTTAACTACCTGCTCATCTACGGCAAGTTCGGCTTCCCAAGGCTTGAGCTCGCGGGCGCCGCCATCGCCACGCTGCTCTCGCGCGTGATGGAGGCGCTCACCATCATCGGCGCTGCCTACATCCTGCGCCTGCCTGCGGCGGGCACGCCAAGGCAGTTTTTCCGCTTCGATAAGGAGTTTGCCCTGCGTCTTTTCAAGATCTGCGTGCCGGTCATCGCGAACGAGGGGTTTTGGGCCATTGGCACGACGTTTTATACCGCGATCTACGGCATGCTCGGCACCGCCGCGCTGGCCGCCGTGCAGGTGGTTTCCTCCATCGTGAACCTTTTCACCGTGTTCGCGCGCAGTTTCGCCAACGCGGCCTCGGTGCTCCTTGGCAACCGCATCGGCTCTGGCGATAACGATGGCGCGCGGGACTATGCAAACCGCTCGATCTGGCTGCTGATCTTGAGCGGCGCGCTGATGGGCCTTCTGCTCCTGGCGCTTCGAACCCCGGCGCTTGGCTTCTTCGCCCTTTCAGACGAGGGCCGGGATCTGGCGATGCGGCTGCTCTTCGTAAACGCGCTGGTCATGATCCCAAGCTACATGAACATGCTGCTGGTCGTGGGCATCTGCAGAAGCGGCGGCGATACGCTTTGGTCCGGCATCGTGGATGTGGCGACGGTCTGGCTTCTTGGCCTGCCCCTTGGCTTCCTTGGCGCGAAGCTGCACCTTTCGGTGGAACTCGTCTTTTTGCTGATCTCTGCCGAGAACATAGGCAAGATGATCCTCTGCCTTTGGCGCGTGCGCTCGGGCAAGTGGCTGCACAATGTCATCGAGGGCGTGGAGAGCTAGGTTCCAAGAGGCTTTTTCTTGATTTTGAGGCCGAAAGGCTATACTATAAGAGGAACCAGAGCTGATTTTTGAAGATTTAGGGCCTTTCGCTGCCCTATGGAGGACGCAAAGCTTGAACAGCAAGGAAAATATCCGCAATTTCTGCATCATCGCGCATATCGACCACGGCAAGTCCACCCTGGCCGACCGGCTCATCGAGTTCACCGGCGTGCTTTCGTCCAGGGATATGACCGAGCAGGTGCTCGACACCATGGATCTGGAGCGCGAGAGGGGGATTACGATCAAGTCCCAGGCCGTGCGGATGCCCTATAAGGCCAAGAACGGGCAGGAATACGAGCTGAACCTGATCGACACCCCGGGCCATGTTGACTTCAGTTACGAGGTTTCCCGCGCGCTCGCCGCCTGCGACGGCGCGATCCTGGTCGTGGACGCGAGCCAGGGCATCGAGGCGCAGACCCTGGCCAACGTCTACATGGCGCTCGAGCACGATCTGGAGGTCGTCCCCGTCATCAACAAGATCGACCTTCCCTCGGCAAGGCCCGAAGAGGTTCGCGCGGAAATCGAGGAGGTCATCGGCCTGGACGCGTCCAGCGCCCCGCTGGTTTCGGCCAAGCAGGGCATCGGCATTGAAGAGGTGCTCGAAGCGGTCGTTCAGCGCATCCCGGCGCCTAAAGGCGACGCCAATCGACCCCTGAAGGCCCTCATCTTCGATAGCCTGTACGATAATTACAAGGGCGCGGTCTCCTTCGTGCGCATCGCCGAGGGGCGCGTGCGGCAGGGCGATACCATCCGCATGATGAGCACCGGCGGCGCCTTTGAGGTGACCGAGCTTGGCTTCTTCTTGCCCGGCCGCCTGAGCCCCTGCGAGGAGCTTTCGGCCGGGGAGGTGGGCTATCTTTGCGCCTCGATCAAGGAGGTTTCGCAGACCCGCGTGGGCGATACCATCACCTTGGACCACAATCCCGCGAGCGAGATGCTGCCGGGCTACAAGCAGGTGCAGCCCATGGTCTTCTGCGGCATCTACCCGGCGGATGGCTCCGCCTACGACGCCCTGCGCGACGCGCTTGAAAAGCTCAAGCTCAACGACGCTTCTCTCTCGTTCGAGCCAGAAACCTCGATGGCCCTGGGCTTTGGCTTCCGCGCCGGCTTTTTGGGCCTGCTGCACATGGAAGTCATTCAAGAAAGACTCGAGAGGGAATTCGACCTCGACCTCATCACCACGGCGCCCTCGGTCATCTACAAGGTGGTTTTGCATAGCGGCAGCGAGCTTTCGATCGATAACCCATCGAACCTGCCGGATCCTTCCGAGATCGAGTACATGGAGGAGCCCATGGTCAAGGCGCAGATCTTTACGCCCAGCGACTATGTGGGCGCGGTGATGGAGCTTTGCCAAGAAAAGCGCGGCACCTTCCGCGATATGCAGTATATCGACAAAACCCGGGTGCAGCTGCATTATGACCTGCCCCTCAACGAGATCATCTACGACTTTTTCGACCAGCTCAAGTCCCGCTCGCGCGGCTATGCCTCGTTCGACTATGAGCTGAGCGGCACCCAGCGCTCGGAGCTCGTAAAGCTCGACATGCTCCTCAACGGCGAGCTTTGCGACGCGCTCTCGACCATCGTGCACCGCGACAGGGCCTACCCGCGCGGAAGGGCGGTAGCCGAAAAGCTCAAGGAGGTCATCCCGCGCCAGCTCTTCGAAATCCCGATTCAGGCTGCAATCGGCGGCAAGATCATCGCCAGGGAAACCGTCAAGGCCATGCGCAAGGACGTTCTGGCCAAGTGCTACGGCGGCGACATCACGCGCAAGAAGAAGCTCCTCGAAAAGCAAAAGGAGGGCAAAAAGCGGATGCGCACCCTCGGCAGCGTGGAGCTGCCCTCCGAGGCCTTCATCGCCGTGCTCAAGGCCGATTAAACCGAAAAGATGGGGAAGAAAAGCCCATGATGCTCTATTTGCACCTCCCTTTTTGCAAGAGAAAATGCCCCTACTGCGACTTTGTTTCCTTCCCGGGGCGGGAAGGGGAGATTGGCCGCTATGTGGGGGCATTGCTGCGCGAAATGGAGCAAAAAAGCGATGAATTTGGGCCAAAAGAGATCGGCTCCGTGTTCTTTGGCGGGGGGACGCCCTCGCTTTTGCCAATCGCCGAGCTCGAGCGCCTTTTTAAGGGGCTGCGCCGCCACTTCCGCATTCAAGAGGGCGCTGAAATCACCCTGGAGGCAAACCCGGGCACGCTCAGCCCGCAGTGGCTGCGCGCCGCTGCTTCCCTTGGGGCGAATCGGCTCTCGCTCGGGGCGCAGGCGGCGCAAGATAGGCTCCTTCGGGCCATTGGGCGCATTCATCAGGGGAACGACATCGTTTCGGCCGTAAACTGGGCAAAAGAGGCCGGTTTTTTGAATATTTCGGCCGATTTGATGTATGCTCTGCCGGGCCAAAGCCTTGGCGACTTTGAAGAGAGCCTGCGCCTTCTTTTGCGGCTTGGGCTGCCCCATATCTCTTGCTATAACCTGACCATCGAAGAGGCTACGCCCTTTGGCCAAAGCCTAAAAAGGGGCGAGCTTGCCCTGCCAAGCGAGGACGAAGAGCTTGCGTTTTTTGACCTGGCCGGCGAAATCCTGGCCGAGGGGGGCCTTCGGCGCTATGAAATCTCGAACTACGCGCTGCCGGGCTTTGAGAGCAGGCACAACCTGGGCTACTGGAACCGCGGCGAGTACCTGGGCCTTGGCTGCGCCGCGCATTCGCTGGCAGGCGATGCGCGCTTTGCCAATGCGCAGAGCCTTGACGGCTATTTTGCGGCCCTTAAGGGCGGAAAAAGCCCCGAAACCGAGCGCCAGATTTTGAGCGAAGAGGAGATCTGCTTTGAAGAGATCATGCTGGGCCTTCGCAAGATGGACGGCGTGGTTTTAAGCGAAAAGGCCTTTGCGCGCTATGAAGAGGGCTTAAAGGCCTTAGAGCTGGCCGGGTTTGCGGCCCTCGACGGCCGCCGCGCAAGGCTGACCGCGAAGGGCTTGCCCGTGATGAATGCCATTTTGACCAGGTTGATGGGCTGAAAAGCAGGGCCTGCGGGATGCCTGCAGCGTCCCTGAAAAGAAGTCCTTCTATGGATTGGGGGGGGGGGACTCTATTGCATCCCCGAGCCCTTCGGCGGCAGGATGTGCCGAAAGCCCTCGCTCAGGATCTCGTTGGCGCCGGTCAACACCATGAAGGCGAAGCGTCGCCGGCTGGGCAGGGATGATTCTCGCGCAGGGCAAAGTCCTTGTTTGAAAGGTCGGCCTTCCCCGCGCAAGCGGGGACGATCTGGATTGCTTCGCCGTCATTGCGAGGAGCGAAGCGACGAAGCAATCCAGCAAGTACGTGCAAAGGCTTCTTCAAAAAGGAGGACGCTGGATTGCTTCACTGCCGCTCGCAATGACGGAAAGGCAGTGCGATATCGTCATTGCGAGGAGCGAAGCGACGAAGCAATCCAGCAAGTACGTGCAAAGGCTTCTTGAAAAAGGAGAACGCTGGATTGCTTCACTGCCGTTCGCAATGACGGAAAAGGCAGTGCGACATCGTCATTGCGAGGAGCAGAGCGACGCGGCAATCGCAATGACGAGAGGCCCTCACCGCGTGGAAAGGGGCTATCTTCATTAGCCTAACTTCAGCGCAGCCATCGGCCTCGCCCTTGGCGCCGCTCACGCCGTTCGCGGGCGGGCAGGGGATCTTTCTAAGACTTGAGAGGGACTCTATTGCATCCCCGAGCCCTTCGGCGGCAGGATGTGCCGAAAGCCCTCGCCCAGGATCTCGTTGGCGCTGGTCAGCACGATGAAGGCCTGGGGGTCGATGCCCGCCACGAGCCGCCTGAGGGGGTAAACCTGGGCCCGTTCCACCACGCAGAATAAAAGGGGCTTGCTTGCCCCCGAATAGGCTCCCCTTCCGTCGATCAGCGTGACGCCATGGTGGAGCTCCTCCATCACGGCGCGGCTGATTTCATCCGGCCTTTCGCTGATGATGAAGAAGAGCCGCCCCTCGCGAAGGCCAGACTGTGCGGCGTCCACGATCTTTGACGAAAGGAGGATGGACACCACGGCGTAGAGCGTGGCCTCAGGCCCGAGGGTCAGCGCCGAAAAGCCGACCACGCAAGCCTCGATGAAGAAGAGCAGGTTCCCGAAGCCGACGCCCGGGAAGAGCCGCGCCAGCATGGCGGCGGCAAGGTCGGAGCCGCCGGTCGTGGCGTTCGCCCGCACCACGAGGGAAAGGCCGACTCCGAGCAGCCCGCCGCCCAGGCCGACCGCCAGGAGCCTGTCCTGCGTGAGAGCGATTTTCGGCAGGCTGTCGAGCAGCACCGAAAGGAGCAGCATGGCGACGAGGGATCGGATGGCAAACCCTCGCCCCATGCTTCGCCAGCCCACCACGAAAAGGGGAATGTTGATCAGCGCGGCCGTTAGGCCAACGGGGAAGCCAAGCAGCAGGTGCAGAATCGTCGCCAGGCCGGTCACGCCGCCCGGCGCGATCTGGTTGGGCATAAAAAAGAAGGTATAGGCACAACCCATCAGGAGAAGGCCCAAAAGCCCCAGCGCAAGCTCCTTCATCGCGGCCCTTTTGCTCATTTGCTCGATCTCCCTCCCCTATTTTCGCATCAGCCAGCCTCGTCTTCGGGCAGATCCGCTATGGCAAGGCTCATGCGCAGCGCCTCGTCCACGCGCCGAAGCGCTTCGTCTGAAAGCAGCCCGATGCGCAGCTGCAGGCGCTGCTTATCGATGGTGCGAATCTGCTCCGCAAGCACCACCGAGTCGCGGCTCAGGCCGCCTTCCCCGCTCAAAAGCTCGATATGGGTCGGCAGGCGGGCCTTCGTCAGTTTGGACGTAATGGCAGCCACGATCACCGTCGGGCTATAGCGATTCCCCACATTGTTTTGTATGACGAGCACGGGGCGGACACCGCCTTGCTCAGAACCCACCACGGGCGTCAAATCCGCACGGTATATTTCTCCGCGCAGAATCATTGCGCTCACCCTTCAGGGGAGCCTGAATTACCCCGGGCCTTGCCTTTCGGCCCTCGGGATGAACCCTCCCCTCCCTGGCAGAATATGCGCGAGAGGGCAAAGCCGTGCCTGTCTTCCTTCCTTGACCTGCGGCAGCCTCCGGTCTATACTATTCCCCAAACGGCGGCGCGCAATCGCCGCCCATTATAAATTAAGGAGAAAACGCCCATGGAACTCCGCCTGCTTAACCTGAACGATTACGACGCGATTTTTGCTCTCTGGAAGCGCATTCCCGGCATGGGCATGCGCAGCCTCGACGATTCCCGCGAGGGCATCGCCCGTTTTTTGCGGCAAAATCCCTCGTCCTGCTTCCTCTTTGTGGAGGGCGATCGGCCGGCCGGCTGCATCCTCAGCGGGCACGACGGGCGGCGCGGCATGATCTATCATCTCTGCGTGGATCCGGACTTCCGCGGGCAGAACCTCGGCCGCCGTTTGGTCGATCAGGCCCTTAGCGCGCTGCGCGCCGAGGGCATCCTGAAGGTGGCGCTGGTCTGCTTCAAGAACAACGAGCTCGGCAATGGCTTTTGGAAGGCCATAGGCTTTGAAAAGCGCGAGGACTTGAACTATTATAACCTGAGCCTGAGCGAAGAAAACCGATAGGGGCATCTAAACGGCGGCAAAAAGGGTAGCGGCCATGAAAAGTGGACGCGGGCCCTTTTTTGAGAGCGCGGCTTGGCTGATTGGAAGCTTCCCGCCGCATTGTTTTCGCCATATCGGCCGGCGCCGCCCATGAACCCTGCCTGCCCCAAGCGCGGGCCTTCGGGGAGGCCTGCGGCGCGCCCTGGAAGTGGCCAAGGCGGCGGCAAAAGGGGCAGGCGGCGCCGTGAAGTGGGTGCGGGCCCTTTTTCGAGGACGCAGCTTGGCTGATTGGAAGCTTCCCGCCGCATTGTTTTCGCTTTATCGGCCGTCAACCACCCGGACCCAGTCTGCCCCAAGCGTGGGCCCTTCGGGGAGGTCTGCGGCGCGCCCCGAAATTGAAAAAGGCGGCGGCAGAGGATGGCGCGACGGCCTGAAAGGCGGTTTATCACCGCTTCCACATGGCGGCCCCGGGAGCCTTGCCGGCCGTCAACTGCCCATGAACCCAACCTAGCCCAAGCGTGGGTCTTCGGGGAGCCCTGCGGCGCACCCCGGAAGTGGCCAAGGCGGCGGCAAAAAGGGTAGCGGCCATGAAAAGTGGACGCGGGCCCTTTTTTGAGGGCGCAGCTTGGCTGATTGGAAGCTTCCCGCCGCATTGTTTTCGCCATATCGTCCGTCAATGGCCCGAACCTAGCCTGCCACAAGCGTGGGGCCTTCGGGGGAGTCTCGTGGCGCGCCCTGGAACTGGTTCCACAAGGAGGCCCGAGGCCCCCAGGAGCCTTGCCGGCCATCAACCGCCCGAACCCAGCCTGCCCCAAGCGTGGGTCTTCGGGGGAGCCTGCGGCGCGCCCCGGAACTGGACAAGGCGGCGGCAAAAAGGGCAGGTCGCGCATGAAGAAGGTGCGGGCCCTTTTTCGAGGACGCGGCTTGGTTGATTGGAAGCTTCCCGCCGCATTGTTTTCGCTTTATCGGCCGCCAACCGCCCGAACCCAGCCTGCCCCAAGCGTGGGTCTTCGGGGGAGCCTGCGGCGCGCCCCGGAATTGAAAAAGGCGGCGGCAGAGGAGGGTGCGACGGCCTGGCAGGCGGTTTATCACCGCTTCCACATGGCGGGGCCGGAAGAGCATCACGAGGGGGAAGATCTCAAGGCGGCCCTGGGAGCCTTGCCGGCCGTCAACCGCCCATGAACCCTGCTTGCCCCAAGCGTGGGCCTTCGGGGGAGGCCTGCGGTGCGCCTTGGAAGTGGCCAAGGCGGCGGCCGAGGAGGGCGCGACGGCCTGAAAGGGGCTTATCACCGCTTCCACATGGCGGGCCAGAAGAGCATCACGAGGGGAAAGATCTCAAGGCGGCCAAGGAACATGTCGGCGCAGAGGATGAGCTTGCTCAAGGCCGAAAAGCCGCTATAATCGGCGGCGGCGCCGATATTTTCGGCACCCGGGCTTGCGTTGTTGAGCGCGGAAAGAACGACGCGCTGGCTATGCTCGGTTGAAAAGCCGTCTAGAGAGATCAGCAGCATCGAAATAGCCGCGATCATCACATAAAGAACGACGAAAAGAAGCGTCTGCTCGATGGCCTTCTCATCGACGATGTTCTCGTCGATGTGCATCAGGCGCACGGTGTTGGGGCGCAGAATTTTCAGCATGGAATTCTTGACGTGCTTGAAAAGGATCAGCACGCGGATGACCTTCAGCCCGCCAGAGGTAGAGCCCGCACAGCCGCCGACGCAGCGCAGGAACAGGAGCAGCGTTAATGAAAAGCTGGGCCAAAGCGCGGTGTTCGCGGAGGCGAAGGTGGTGCCGGAAGCGAAGGAAACGACCTGAAAGGCCGCGTGCTTCAGCGCCGTAAGGGGATTTTCGTAGAGGGGGTAGACGTTTAAAAACACGAAAAGGCAGGAGATAGCCAGCAAGCTCAGGTAGAGTTTCAGCTCCTGGTTCAGGGCTGCGCGCCGGAACGAGTGGCGGATGAAGAGATAATAGTAAATGCTGAAGCTCACGCTGAAGAGCAGCATAAACACGGTGACGACGATCTGCGTGTAGCTGGATTGGGCGAGCAAAGAATCCTGGGTGGCGGCAAGGCCGCCGGTGCCGGCGGTGCCGAAGGCGAGCGAGAGCGCGCCGAAGGGCTCCATGCCGCCCAAAAGCAGAAGGCAGAAGACCGTGAGCGTCATCAGCACGTAGATGCCGTAGATATGCAAGGCAGCGGATTTTGACTTGGGCACGATCTTATCTCCCTGCGGGCCGGTGGTTTCTGCCTGCAGGATGTGCATCGAATACGCGGTGCCGGCATCGCGCCCCATGGGCACGATGGCCAGCATGAAGGCGAGCATCCCCATGCCGCCCAGCCACTGGCTGAGATTGCGCCAGAAGAGGATGCTGCGGGGCAGGGCGCCAACGTCGGCCACGATGGAGGCGCCGGTTGTGGTCAGGCTCGACGAGATTTCGAAAAAGCAGTTGAGAAAGCCCGGGACCGCGCCGCTGAAATAGAGCGGCAGGCAGCCGAAGAAGGAAACCGTGAGCCAGGAAAGCGCGGCGAGGATGAAGCCCTCGCGCAGATAAAAGCGGCTGTTTTTAGGTGGGAAGAGGAAGCGCAGAAGCTGCGGCAGCAGCATGAGGCAGATGGTGAGGGCGAAGGCGCGCGCCGCCTCGGTTTCGGCCCCATAAAGGGCGATGCCGAGCGGCGGCAGCATGAAAAGCGCCGCTAGGCCCAGAATATTGGCTAAAATCGAGAGCATCATGCGAAGGTTCATGGTGAGTGGAACAGCTCCTGCCCTTTGCCTTATTCGAAGATCTCGTTGAGGTCTGAGATGCGCTCGCTTGCCATCGCGACGACGATCAGGGTATCGCTAAGCTCAAAACGATCCTTGCCGGAGGGGATGCGGATGCGGCCCCCGCGGTTGATGCAGGCGATGAGCATGCCGGGTTTCAGGCGGATTTCCGCGAGGGAACGGCCGATATTCCGCGTGCTCTGCGTTACCTCGAACTCGATCGCCTCGACTTGCCCGCCGACCAGGGGGTGGATGGTCAGCACTTCGCCGCCCGAGCGGTTTTGCATGGCCCGCACATAGCGCACGATCTCGCTGGCGCATAAAAGCTTTGGGCTGACCACGCTTTCAAGCCCTGCATCGCGAAAGACGTCGTTGTATTCGGTGCGGTTGATCTTGGTGACGACCTTGGGCAGCCGAAGGTGCAGCGCGAACATCGAAAGCAGGATGTTTTCTTCGTCGATATCGGTTAAGGCGACGATCGCGTCGCTTTGCTCGATGCCTTCTGAGAGGAGAAGCTGCTTGTCGGTTCCGTCGCCATGCACGATGGTGGCCTTTGCAAGCAGCTCCGCGAGCTCCTCGCAGCGCTCGAGGCGTCGCTCGATGATCTTGACCTCCATGCCGGATTCCAGCAGCATGGTTGCGAGATAGTACGTGATGCGCCCGCCGCCGATGAGCAGCGCGCTGCGGACGCGGCGGCGGGAGATCTGCAGATTGCGCACGAGCAGGGCCAGGTTGGCGGTGGGGGCGGTCACGTAAATCTTATCGCCCTGCAGAAGGATGAAGGGGCCGCTCGGGATGTGAACCTCGTTTTCGCCCCGCTCCACGGCGCAGACCAGCACGCGCACCCCCGCCGTTTTTTCGAGCTCGGTCAGCGCCTTGCCGATGAGAGGGTTGCCCTCTTTGAGCTCGATTTCCACGATCTCGGCGCGGCCCTTGGCGAAGGATTCGCGCCGCAGAAAGCTCGGAAAGCGAAGCAGGCGATGGATTTCACGCGCGGTGGCCCATTCGGGGTTGACCGACATGGAAAGGCCGAGCTCTTCGCGCATCGCATAGATCTGCTCGTTATATTCGGGGCTGCGAACGCGCGCGATGGTGTGCTTGCAGCCCAATTTGCGCGCCACGATGCAGCAAAGCAGATTGATTTCGTCCATAGAAGTGGCGGCGATGAGCAGGTCGGCTTCGCCGACCTCGGCCTCGCGCTGGGTCTTGAGGCTCGCGCCGTTGCCGGCCAACACCATTACGTCCAGCTGCGCTGAAAGGCGGCGTAAAACCTCGCGGTTTTTATCGATTACCACGATGTCGTGCCCCTCGCCGGATAATTGCTCGGCCAGGGTGTAGCCGACCTTGCCATCCCCCACGATGACGACTCGCATGGCGTAGCCTCCTTTAAAAGCCGAAGCTGCTGCCACTGATTATAGCGCTAAGGCAGGCCCGTTGAAAGAGGCAAAACGCATTTGGGCCCAGAAAAAAGCGAGCCTTGACTTTAAGGCTCGCTTTTAAGCGCACAAACCCCGCTTTAGGGCATTTTTAGGCTTCCATCTGGCGGCCGATGAAGCCCGCCGCGGTTTCTGCCACCTTGATCTCGGTTTCGCCCATGCGCGTGGCGTCTTCACGGCTGAGCAGCAGCACGGCGCCGACGCTCTCGCCTTCGACCAGAATGGGCGTGATGACCTGCGCGGTATAGGTCACGTCCTCCTCGTCGAGAATTATGGGGCAGGCACGGCCCTGGCCCTTGTTGTAGACGTAGCTCTGGCGGCTGGCCAGAACCTGCTCGATCTCTTGGCTGATGGACTTGTCTTGCATTTCCTTGCGGTTCACGCCGGAGCAGGAAACGATCTGGTCTTTATCGCAGATCAAGGAGATGTGCCCAAGGGCACGGAAGAGGGACTCGGTGTATTCCTTGGCGAAAGCGGAGAGCTCGCCGATTGGAGAATACTTCTTAAGGATGACCTCACCGTCACGATCGGTGAAGATTTCGAGGGGATCCCCTTCGCGGATGCGAAGAGTACGACGAATTTCCTTTGGAATGACCACGCGCCCCAATTCATCGATGCGGCGCACAATGCCGGTTGCTTTCAAAGCCATTGCCTCCTCGTTTAAGTCTTTTAGACATAGGGTGTTCGGTTCGGGGGTAGTATTTGAGAAGACTGGGTTTTTATTCAGAGGACCGGGCGGACCAGTCTACCGCTTAACGTAACCTGGGAAGCTTAAACTCCCCAAAAAGGGAAGGAAACGCGGGATGGGACTTCCGAAAAACTACCAGAAGAAAAAACGCTTTTTTTGCGCTCTGCAGCGCCGATTTCGTATTATGGGGATGCCATAATCGACATAAAAACACCTAAAACTCCAAAAACCATGATAATCCATCAAGTTAGCCCATAGCAACAGGAAATTTATTCCGGCCGTGTTGACAGCTCATCATCACTTAGGCTACCCTAAAACCGAAAAACCAAGCAGGAGGAGCCCAAAAGAGCATGAGCAAGCGCTGTTTGATCGTTTGCGCTTACGCGGAAACGCCCCTCAAGGGACTCATCAAAGAGCGCGAGGGCGATTTCATCGTTTGCGCCGACGGGGGCTACGCCATCGCGCTGCGGGAAGGCTTGAAGCCGGATCTTCTCATCGGCGATCTGGATTCGCTCCCGCCCGGCGAAGAGCCGGAATGCGAAACGCTGCGCCTGCAGCCAGAGAAGGACGATACCGATACCATGGCTTGCGTGAAGTACGCCCTGGAGCATGGCTTTGAGGAGATCGTGATCCTAGGCGGCATCGGGGGAAGGCTGGACCAGACCTTTGCCAACCTGCAAACCCTTGGATACTGCCTTAGCCAAGGCGTGCGCGCGACGCTGATGGACGGGCGAAACCGGGCCTTTCTCATCCGGGATGAAACGATCGAGCTGAAGGCGGAGAAGGGATTTAAATTTTCGGTTTTCGCCTGGTCTGATCGTGCGGAGGGAGTATCTGAGGAAAACGCCAAATATCACCTAGATCATTATAGCATGGTTTCTGCAAATCCAATAGGGGTTAGCAACGAATTTTTACAAAATTCCGCAAGAATTTCTGTAGAAAACGGAGTTCTGCTCGTTGTGCTTTCTAAGGATCCATAGAATTTTTCCCGTCTGGCTAAGAAATATGACCGAAACTCGAAAGGAAATCGCCGATTTTGCTGATTTATTGCTCAGTTGGAGCAACCCTAAAGAGAATAACCATATTTATATAATGATTGTGTGGGGTAAGAACTTCATTTTCTTGCCATATTCAAGAAGATTAATTGGGGTTAACTATAGAAAACCGTTTATGAATCGCTTCAAAATAGCCGTGAACTAAGCAAAAATGCGCATGCTGCTTTTTTCTAAGCAAGAGGAAAGGCTTCGAGGTTTGCGGCGATTCGCCTTGCCGCGTTGGCCTTTGAAGTGACGATTTATTCGGGCAATATATCATCAAAGTAGAGGTGTGAAGGCAGGAAGCGAGGCGAAGGGAATCCTTTGGGAGTTAAGGCGGGCCTGAGCGGATGCCGGCTGGTTGGTTCGCCGCCCGGAAGCTCGGCCCTGCGAAGGCAGCTTCTTTTGAAAGGGTTTGACTTTAACGTTTTCTCTACGTGCTCTCCCCCTTCGCGGAGGGCGAAGTGGTCGGAAATGGCCATTGAGATCCGCCCAAGCTCGGGGAGCTTGGGCGGATCGCCGCGGCGCTGCATGGCTGCGATGAGGAAATCCCTACGCAGGTCGTGCGGCGGCTCAAGGAGGATTTTTCCTTGCTCTTTGGCGCGCCTTTAGCCTTTAACCGAGCATTCGCAAAAGGTGAAAGAGGAGTGGAGCCTGCGAAGCGCTGCCCTAGCCCATCGCGCCGGGTTTGAGCGCCCTTGCGGCGCCACAAGCCGCCTTTCGTGCTTTGCCATACCAATCGGCAGTGCTGGAACCTGATCCAGCTCGCCAAATTGGGCTTTTAAATTTGGGAAGACCCAAAGAGAGGCCCAAGAGCATGTTGTTTTATCTAACGCGCGAATGTATAAGGCTGACAGGACGCAAAAAAATAAAGCCGCCGCACTCCTGCGGCGACCTGACAGGGTATTTTAAAAAGCGCATCTAGGCGCGAGAACAGAAGCGAAAAGACGCTGAATGTAGGCGCGCGATTTGAGTTTAGCACCACGCTGGAAGGGTACTGCGAAAAGATGCCGTCATAGAAACGTTTCTGTTTTCACGATTTTGAAATGATTCTTTAAATATAAATCCATTGCATTCTTATTCCAATCCGTTACGCGTAAGATGATAGGAGAGATACCTCGCACTTGCATAGTATGGATCGCAAAATTAAGCAGTGAGGTACCATATCCCTTACGCTGGCATTCCTTTCTCACAATCAAATCATCAATTTCGTTTTCGTTTATCGATACCGCTCCTATCAGCACTTCATCTTTTAGCAAAACCCAAATGCTGTTTTGCTTACTGATAAGTTCTTCTCTGGGATGGCAGTCATCAATAGGCTCCAGCCCCAAAGCCTTGCGCATCTCGTGAAAACAAGCTTCATAAACAGCCTTATAAGAAGTATAATAGTGATCAAAATACGGCTGAACTGGGGTGGATGGAGCAACGACGAGCCCGCCGTAATACTCCATCGTATGCACTGCGATAGACATCATAAACTCCTCCCAAATAAAAACATTGCGACCCGCAAAGGCGATCCGTTATTTGGTGCCGAAGGCGGGACTCGAACCCGCACGGGCGATGAACCCTCGGGATTTTAAGTCCCGTGTGTCTGCCATTCCACCACTTCGGCTTGCATTGTGATTTCAAGGATAGCATTTCCGCGCGCAAGCGTCAAGAGATCGCCCTCCTGCTGCAGCAGGAGGGCGCCACCCTTTTATGCTTATGCTCGTGAGTGTGAAGAAGGGTGCTTCTTCATCGTTTTATTCGAATGATTTTAACCATGGTTTTGTTTGCGTGGATTGGTTTACGTCTACAATCGATTTTTCCTCATTTGGCTTTTCAAAGCAGGCCCTGCACATACAGCCAAATTCGCGTTCGGCTATACTTTTCTTGCATTTTTCATAGTTTTTATCGCACGGATTGTCATATTTGCTAAGTATTATATCAATAAAATTCTTTCATTTCCCAATTTCTTGTCGAAACGCGCCGATTTACGATATCTTAACAATGATTTGTATTGACAGAACGCATCGAAAATATATTATTAAATTAGTTTATGAATGTTGTTTAGTTGTTATTCGGATGAGGAAATACGTTGGGCGATGAGCGCCTTGCGGTGGTTCCTTTCGGATTTCACAACAAGGGGGAGTTTTTTTAATGACGGTTTTCACGAAGGGCGGAGCTGGAGCCCACAGAAGAAAATGGGGCCAAGGGGAGCTCAGACGCTTTTTGGCCTACCTCACGATGGTTTTGCCGGGGCTTATTTTCCTGATTGCGTTCAGCTACATGCCCATGCCGGCCATCATTTTAGCGTTCAAGAACTATAAAATGACCATGCCGCCCGACGATGCCTGGATTCGCAACCCTTTTATTTATTCTTTGATCTACAACAGCCCCTGGGTTGGCTTCAACAACTTTAAATTCATCGTTGGTTCGCCCGAGCTGCCGATCTTCTTGCGCAACACGCTGGGCTACAACTTGACGTTCATGTTTGTGGGCCTGTGCTTCGCGGTGGGCATCGCGGTGGGCGTGAACGAGCTGCGCCAGCGCTTCATGGCGAAGCTCTACCACACAATCCTGTTTTTGCCTTACTTCCTTTCCTGGGTCATCATTACCTATGTGTTGTATGCCTTCATCTCCTCAAATGGCGTCATCAACCACATACTGGATTCCCTCGGAAAAGACAAAATCCAGATCTACTCAAAGATCGGTGCTTGGCCGTTCATCTTTGTGCTTGCCAATGTCTGGCGCTATGCGGGCAACAGCTCAATCATCTACCTAGCCACCATCACGGGCTTTGATCAGCAGCTCTATGAGGCTGCCGCAATCGACGGCGCGGGCAAGTGGAAGCAGTTTCGCTTCATTACCTTCCCCCTGCTGATTCCGACGATCATCCTTTTGCAGATCCTCGCGATCGGCCGCATCTT
>JAITTC010000137.1 GCA_031287285.1 Christensenellaceae bacterium | reverse complement strand
GTCGTCAAGATCCGCACCGGCGAGCAGGGTTATGATGCCTTGCAGGATGAGGAACTCGACGCATAGTCCCTTTCAATAGCAAGCGGCCTCGCTCTCTTCAGAAGAGCGGGGCCGCTTTTTTAAGGTCAAAGTCCGCGTTTTGATTGAAACAGCCTCAAAAGCGTGCTATACTAACCCCTAGATTGGTGGTGCAGTATCCTAGTCAGGGAAATCGCTTCTGAAGGCGGGGCTAAAAATCCGCCAAAGGGCACATCGATGAAGCTTCTGGTGTTGGCTTTGAACGCCCAGTTTGGGGTTGATGCTGGAAGAAAAGAAGGAAGGGCGATCCGCAATGGCATGCGGGCGTGGACCCTTCTTTCGTGGAGGCCCCTGTGCGGTGAGCGGCCTAAAAAACGCTTACTCCTGGGGATTAAACCTGCAATGCGGTGATCAAAAGCTGTGTGCAGAGTAGCCTGCCTTGAGCGGCTGAAATGGGATTGGGGAAAAATGCCCTGGGCGCGCCGATGAGCTCGGGCCTGCCCTGTGGAATCGCCCCATGAAAATGAAGACGCAAAAGAGGCTAGGACGCGATGGAACTGCTGAGGAAAGCTCCTAGGCTGATATGGTATGCCGGGGATTACAGTGTGGTCTAAGTGGCAATCCGGTCATGCGCGCGGTAACGCCGCGTGGCGCGCTTTAAAGGGAAACCGCCCCTGCGGTGACGGGGGGCAGCGCGCCGGGAAATCCTACCGGACCTCATGCCGCAAGGTTTATCCGGCATATCACCACCATGTTCATGGCTTAATGGGCGCTTTCGCGCCCTTTTGCAAGTAGAGAAAGGGCTTGAAACTTGGCTAAAAAGAAGGCAAAAAAGTCTGGCGGCGTTTGGGTTGCGATCGTGTTCCTTCTTTCGTTTTCGCTCTCGATGCTGATGAGCTGGTCTTCATCCATGGCCTTGGCGGGCGCAGGGCTGGTGCTAGCCGCGCTGACCGTGCTCCTCCTCGTTTTTTTTGGCATACTGGCCGACGTAATCGGCCTTTCGGTGGCCAGCGCCTCGGAGGCGCCGATCGCTGCGATGGCAGCGAAGAAGGTTCGCGGCGCAAAGCGCGCGCTTTGGCTCCTAAAGAACGCAGACCGGGTTTCCAGCGTCTGCAGCGATATGGCGGGCGATATTTGCAGCGTCGTTTCCGGCTCGGCCGGGGCGGCGCTGGTTTTGCGCTTAACCCAGATGCTGCGCGCTGAAAGCGACTTCGTGCTGGGCATCCTGGTTTCTGCGCTGGTCGCCGCGCTAACCGTCGGGGGCAAGGCAGTTTGCAAGGGCCTTGCCATCGGCAGGGCCAAGGAAGTCGTTTTGCTGGTGGGCCTTGCGCTCTCGCTGTTCTCAAAGGAATGAAGTTTGGGGTGTGTTCATGCCCGGTTTAAGCGAACTTACGGGGCCGCGCGATTTGCGGCGCCTAAGCGCAGAGGAGCTCCGCGCTCTGGCTGCCGAAATGCGCGCCGAGATCACAAAAACCTGCCTGCTGCGCGGCGGGCACCTTTCGTCGAACCTCGGGGTCGTGGAGCTGAGCATCGCCCTGCATCTGGTTTATGACGCGCCGCGCGATAAGATCCTGCTTGACGTAGGGCATCAAAGCTATGCCCATAAGCTCTTGACGGGCCGCTTCCGTGCATTCGCCTCGCTGCGCACGGAAGGCGGCCTTTCTGGCTTTACCCTGCGAAGCGAGAGCAAATACGACGCGTTCGGCGCCGGGCATTCGGGCACGGCGGTGGCCGCGGCGCTGGGCTTTGCAAGGGCTGCCCGCATTCGCGGCGAAGCGCTTCACTGCGCGGCCCTCGTTGGGGATGGTTCCTTCATGAATGGCCCGAATATCGAGGCAGTGAACGATTTGGGGCAGTCTAAGCTGCCGGTCGTGGTCGTGCTCAACGATAACGAGATGTCGATCTCGAAAAACGTGGGCGGCCTTTCGCGCTACCTCGCACGGCTGCGCACGCGGGCCTCATACCAGCAGCTCAAGAAGGATACCAAGCGCTTTTTAGACCGTATTCCCATCTTTGGCGGCTGGATTGAGCGCTTTTTGCTCTTTTGGAAGGGCATAGCGCGCTATGTTTTCGTAAAAGGGGCCTTTTTTTCGAGCCTTGGCTTCGATTACCTGGGCCCGGTGGATGGGCACGATCTGCCCGAGCTCGTTTCTGCGCTGACTTCCGCGCGGAGCATGGAAAGGCCGGTGCTCTTGCACGTGGTTACCAAGAAGGGGAAGGGCTACGGGCCGGCTGAAGAGCAGCCGGAGGTCTACCATGGCGTTTCGCCAGAGGGGGCGGAAAGGCAGATCTCCTACCCCAAGGCCGCCGGGCTTGCTCTGGCAGAGCTTGGCAGAGAGGACCCTTCCGTCGTGGTGCTCACGGCGGCGATGCCGGGCGGCACCGGCGCGGAGGCCTTCGCCAAGGCCTTTCCGGATCGCTTTTTCGACGTGGGGCTGGCCGAAGAAAGCGCCGTAACCCAGGGCGCCGCGCTGGCCGCATCGGGGCTGCGACCCTATTTCATGGTGTATTCCACCTTTTTGCAAAGGGGTTATGACCAGATCCTGCACGACGTAGCCCTGCAGGGGCTGCCGCTAACCCTTCTCGTCAGCCACGCGGGGTTGGTCGGCGAGGATGGCTACACCCACAACGGCTGCTTTGATCTGTCCTTCCTGCTGCATGTGCCGGGGCTTTGGGTGCTTTCCCCCTCGGGGCCCGAGGAGCTCAAAGCCCTGCTTCTTTGGGCGAGGATGGCCATTCCGGCCGCGCCCGTGGCCATCCGCTACGCAAAGGGGGCTGCGGCGGGCGACTTTCCCCCCGTGACGCCCATGGAAGAGAGCCCCTGGCCCATCTTGCGCGAGGGCAGGGACTGCGCCCTGCTCGCCGTGGGGGAGCTTTGCCGCGAAGCGCTGCGGGCTGCCGAGCTCCTGCAAGAGGAGGGGATCGAGGTGACCGTGGTCAACGCGCGGCAGCTTTCGCCCCTGCCGATGGAGCCCCTATGCGCCCTGGCGAGGATGCCCCTGGTCACCTTGGAGGAAAACGTGCTCGAAGCAGGCTTTGGCTCCAGCGTTTTGCTGGCGCTGAGCCGCGAGGGGATCCAAGCGCGCGCGCTTTGCGTCGGCATCGAGAACGGCTTCGTGGCCCACGCGCCGCGAAAGAGGCAGATCGAGCTTTGCGGGCTGGACGCTGCGAGCATCGCGCGGCGGGTTTTGGGCTTTATGCGCCAATCGCAGGGGGGCAAATGAAAATCCGCCTGGATGAGTGCCTGGTGAAGAAGGGCCTTGCGGGGGATCTTTCCCTCGCAAAGAGCCTCGTCATGGAAGGAAGGGTCTTTCTTGGGCAGGAAAGGCTTCGGCTGCCTTCCACGCCCGTGGGCGTGGACGCGGCCCTCTGGCTCAAGCCGGAAAGCCCCTACGTGAGCCGGGGCGGGCTGAAGCTCGCGCGCGCGCTGGAGGAATTCCCGATCGAGCTTAGCGGCAGGGTCTGTATGGATATTGGCTCCTCGACCGGCGGCTTCACCGAGTGCATGCTTAAAAACGGCGCAAAAGGGGTCTATTCCATCGATGTGGGCTATGGGCTCTTGGACTGGAAGCTGCGGCAGGACGAGCGCGTGACGGTGATGGAGCGCACGAACGCCAAAAACCTGCTGCCCGATCTGTTTCCTGAGCGGGCGAGCTTCGCCTCGATGGATCTATCGTTCATCTCGGTTAAAAAGGTGCTTCCCGCCGCGCTTTCATGCATGGAGGAGGGTGCCGAGCTGGTCATCCTGGTGAAGCCGCAATTCGAAGCCCCGCGCGGCCAGGTGGGGAAGGGGGGCATCGTGCGCCAGCGGGCCGTGCATGAGGCG
>JAITTC010000099.1 GCA_031287285.1 Christensenellaceae bacterium | reverse complement strand
AAGCTGAAGGAAGCCTATCTGGCGGTTAACACCGGCGCCGAGATCGAAATCCAGATGAGCGATTCCTCCGCCGGCATGACGGCAGCCCTCGATGGCACCTGCGATATTGGCATGGCCAGCCGCGACCTGAAAGACAGCGAAGCTGCCGAACTCACGGGCATCCCCATCGCCAAAGACGGCATTGCGGTGATCGTCAACAGCGGAAACCCGGCTGAGAGCCTGAGCAAGGACCAAGTGAAGGCCATCTTCACCGGCGAAGCCGCCACCTGGAGCGACATCCAATGATCGGCGCCAGGCCTCCGCGAGCAAACGGCGCTAAAATACAGCGCCTGAGAGAAAACCTCATGAAGGCAGTCTTTCTCGCCTCAGCGCTCACCGCCATTTTGGCGGTGGCGCTGATCTGCCTTTTTCTTTTTGCCAACGGCCTGCCGGCCATCGGCAAGATCGGGCCGATTGCCTTCTTCACGGGCGCCGAATGGTCGCCCAGCGATATTCCGCCGCTCTTTGGCATTCTGCCGATGATCTTGGGCAGCCTGTATGTGACCGCTGGGGCGGTCGTCATCGGCGTGCCGGTGGGGATTTTTACGGCCGTGTTCATGGCAAAGGTCTGCCCAAAGCCGCTCTATGCTTGGCTTAAGCCCGTGGTCGACCTTTTGGCCGGCATTCCCTCGGTGGTGTATGGCTTTTTTGGCCTGGTCACGATCGTGCCCCTGGTGCGGACGCTCTTTGGCGGCAACGGCAGCAGCATCCTGGCCGCCTCGGTGCTGCTGGGCTTGATGATCCTGCCGACGGTCATCGGCATTACCGAAAGCTCCATCCGCGCGGTGCCAAGCGAGCTGTACGACGGCGCGGTGGCGTTGGGCGCAAGCCATGCGCGCGCGCTGTATGCCGTAATTCTGCCGGCCGCGAAGTCCGGCATTTTGGCTGCCGTGGTCCTCGGGATTGGCCGGGCCATCGGCGAAACCATGGCGGTGATCATGGTCGCCGGCAACCAGGCGATGGTTCCGACGAGCCTCTTCAAGGGTGTGCGCACCCTGACCTCGAATATCGTTCTGGAGATGGGCTATGCGGCGGAACTGCACCGCGAGGCGCTCATCGCCACCGGCGTTGTGCTCTTCGTGTTTATTTTGCTGATTAATCTGCTGTTTTCAGCCCTGCGCAAGGAGGGAAGCCGATGAAAAGAAAGGCTGCCGACCTCGTTTTTATCGCCCTTACCTGGCTTTCTGCGGCGCTGACCTTTGCCGCCCTGTGCTTTTTGGTCGTGTTCGTGCTGGTCAAGGGCATTCCCCACCTGCAGCCCTCGCTCTTTGAGTGGAAGTATAATTCCACCAATGTTTCCCTCATGCCGGCGCTGCTTACGACGGTGATCACGGTCGTTCTATCGCTGATCGTGGCGGTGCCGCTCGGCGTTTTTACCGCCATCTACCTAACCGAGTACGCGGGCAGGGGGAACAAGCTGGTGTCGCTCGTCCGGGTCACGGCGGAAACGCTTTCGGGCATTCCCTCCATCGTGTATGGCCTGTTTGGCCTGCTGTTCTTCGTGACATGGCTTAAATGGGGCTTTTCGCTGCTGGCCGGCACGCTGACGCTTTCGATCATGATCCTGCCGCTTATCATGCGCACGACGGAAGAAAGCCTAAAGTCCGTGCCGGACGCCTACCGGGAGGGTGCCTTCGGGCTTGGCGCCGGGCGGCTGCGCACGGTGTTCCGCGTCGTTCTGCCATCGGCTGCGCCGGGCATCCTGGCGGGCGTCATCCTGGCTATCGGGCGCATCGTCGGTGAAACCGCCGCGCTGATCTACACATCGGGTACGGTGGCGCAGATCCCGGGGGATCTCTTTGCCTCGGGCAGGACGCTCGCCGTGCACATGTTTGCGCTCTCGCGAGAGGGCATCTACACGGGGCAGGCCTACGCCACTTCGGTGGTGCTGCTGGTCGTGGTCGTGGCCATCAACGCGCTTTCGGCCGCGGTGGCGAGGCGAATCGGGAAGGGGAGGACTAGATAGATGGAAGGGACCAGGGAAAGAACCCAAGAGAAATTCAAGATAGAAAGCCTATCGCTTTGGTATAATGAGTTTCAGGCGCTTAAAGAGGTTTCGATGGGCATCGGCGAAAACGAGATCACCGCGCTGATCGGCCCGTCGGGCTGCGGCAAGTCCACGCTGCTCAAAAGCCTCAACCGCATGAACGATTTAATCGAAGGCTGCAGGATCACGGGCAGCGTTCAGCTCGACGGCAGGGAAATCTACTCGGATCCGGATATAAACTTTCTGCGCAAGCGGGTGGGCATGGTCTTTCAAAAGCCCAATCCCTTCCCCATGAGCGTTTACGACAATATCGCCTTCGGCCCGCGCACCCACGGGGTGAAATCCCGCGCGCGGCTGGATGAAATCGTTGAAAAGGCTCTGCGCGACGCAGCCATTTGGGACGAAAGCAAGGATAGGCTTAAAAAAAGCGCCCTCGGCCTTTCGGGCGGGCAGCAGCAGCGGCTCTGCATCGCAAGGGCGCTTGCCGTGGAGCCCGAGGTGCTCCTCATGGATGAGCCGACCTCCGCGCTGGACCCCATTTCCACCTCGAAGATCGAGGAACTGGTCATGACGCTCAAAAAGCGGTATACCGTGGTGATCGTCACCCATAACATGCAGCAGGCCACGCGGATATCCGACAAAACGGCCTTCTTCCTGCTTGGCGAGATGATCGAGTGCGGCACGACGGAGCAGATCTTTTCGATGCCGAAAGATAAGCGCTGCGAGGACTATATCACGGGGAGGTTTGGATAATGCGCTCAAGGTTCGACGAACAGCTGGACACCCTCAACAACATGCTCATCGAGATGGGCGGGAACATCGAGGCGGCCATCGCCATGGCGATTGAGGCGCTGAAGACCAGGGATCCGGAAGCCGCGCGCAGGGCGATCCGCTATGACGGAGAGATCGACCAAAAAGAAAAGGACATCGAGGCCCTGTGCTTGCGGCTGCTGCTGCAGCAGCACCCGGTGGCAAGGGATTTGCGGCTGATTTCGGCCGCGCTGAAGATGATTACCGATATGGAGCGCATCGGCGATCAGTCGGCAGACATCGCCGAGATCTCGATGTATCTATCGGGCGAGCCGGTCATCACGAGGTTTGAGCACATCCCGCAGATGGCGCAGGCTGCGACCAAGATGGTGACCGAGAGCATCGACGCCTTCGTGAAGAAGGATCTGGCGCTGGCGGAACAGGTCGTGGGCTATGACGACGTGGTGGACGAACTCTTTACGCAGGTGAAGCGCGACCTGATCGAGCTGGTGCACCAAGACAGCGGCAACGGCGAGCAGGCGATGGATCTGCTGATGATCGCCAAGTATCTCGAGCGCATCGGCGACCATGCGGTGAACGTGGCCGAGTGGGTGGTGTTTTCGATCACCGGCACGCACAACGCCACGCACACCGGGGAAACGCTGCGGGGGCAGGACTAACCGTGGCCACGCAAAGAATCGCGATCGTGGAAGACGACGAGGATATCCGCGAGCTCTCGCTCTATGCCTTAAGCGCCGCAGGCTTTGCCCCAGAGGGCTTCGAAAATGGGCAGGAGCTCTTTAAAAGGCTTGAAAAGGGCAAGGAATTGCCGGATCTGCTGCTGCTTGACATCATGCTGCCCGGCGAAGACGGCCTTTCTTTGCTCAAGCGCCTGCGCGCCCACAGCCGCTTTGGCCCAATCCCCGTCATCATGCTCACGGCAAAGGGCAGCGAGGCCGATAAGGTCAAGGGATTGACCCTTGGGGCCGACGACTACATCGCCAAGCCCTTCGGCGTGACCGAAATGGTGGCGCGGGTGCAGGCGGTGCTCCGCCGCACGGGCGGCGCGGCGCCCAAGAAGAAGAGCAGGCTCAGCTTCGAGCGCTTGACGCTCGACAGCGAGCGCCACAGCGTCACCGTGGATGGCGAGGGCGCCGTGCCGCTCACCTTTTTGGAGTTTGAGCTCCTTTATTATCTCTTGCTCAACGTCGATATCGTTCTGAGCCGCGATAAGCTCATGGCTGCGGTTTGGGGCTATGATTACGAGGGCGAGAGCCGCACCGTGGATATGCACATCAAAACGCTGCGGCAAAAGCTCGGCGCGGCTGGCGACTATATCAAGACCGTGCGGAATGTGGGCTATAAGATAGGGGGGTAAAAGGCCTTGAATCGACGGATCTTTCGGTATATGGCCCTCTTGGTGCTTTTAACGGCGGCGAGCTTTTTGCTGCTGCTCTTTACCTTTTCGGGGAACCTGGGCGCGGAAATCAAGGGCAGCCTGAGAACCCTGCGCGTGACCCTGATCGCATCAGACGGCGCGGTGCTTTTTGACAACCGGGCCAGCGCGGAGGGAATGGAAAACCATTTAGGCCGCCCCGAGGTGCAGGAGGCCCTTCAAAAGGGCTATGGAGAGAGCGAGAGGCTTTCTGGCACCCTTGGGGAAACGACCCGCTACTACGCGATGCGATTAAACGACGGGAACATCCTGCGGCTCGCGCTGACTGCGAGCGGCGCGCAGAGCCTCGCCGCCCGCCTCCTTCCGCTGTTGCTGTTCTGCCTGCTTGCCGCGGCGCTTGCGGCATTCCTTATGGCCAGGGTTTTAACGCGCAGGCTCGTGGGGCCGATCAACGCAATCGACCTGGATGATCCGGATATTGGCCCCTATGAGGAGCTCCTGCCCTTCATTCAGCGGATGGAGCGGCAAAAAAGGGAATTGGCAGGCCGCCGCAGCGACCTGGAGGAGCGCGAGGAAACCCTGCGGATGATCATGCAGAGCGTGCACGAGGGGTTGATTTTGATCGACGGGCATGGCAAGGTGCGCATGGCGAACCTGAGCGCTTTAGAGATCCTCGGGGCTAAAGAGGCTGCTGGCCGCAACATCGTGGAGCTTTGCCGCGACGCGGACTTCCTTGAAAAACTGCGCATGTGCCGCGAAGGGGCCAGGACCGAGATGGTTTTTCGCAAGGAAGACCGGATTTACAGCGTGTTTTTCAACCCGGCGCGCGGGGAAGAGAGCGCAAGCGGCACGATGATCCTCTTCGTGGATACGACCGAGCGCTACACCGCAGAGGCGCAGCGCAAGGAATTCTCGGCCAACGTTTCGCATGAGCTCAAGACCCCGCTGACCACGATCTCGGCCCTTTCAGAGATGATCGCTGGCGGGCAGGTGAAGCCCGAAGACCTTTCGCGCTTTGGCGAAAAGATCCATGCCCAGTCAAGGCGCCTAATCAGCACCATTGAGGATATCATCCGCCTTTCGGAATTCGACGAGGGCAATGCCGCCAGGGAATTTTGCCGCTTTGACCTCAAAGAGCTTGCCGCTTCCGTGGCCGAGGCCCTGCAGGATAAGGCGGCAAAGCAGGGGATCTCGGTGGAGGTCGAGCGCGGCGAGCCCTTGATGGTCACGGCGAACCGCCGCATGATCGACGAGCTTCTTTATAACCTCATCGATAACGCGATCACCTACAACCGTGCGGGCGGCTCGGTCAGCGTTTCGTTAAAGGAGGAAGAGGGCTTCCGCGTCATTGCCGTGCGGGATACGGGCATAGGCATCGCCAAGACGCACCTTGGGCGCATCTTCGAGCGCTTCTATCGCGTCGACAAGTCGCGCTCCAAGCGCACCGGCGGCACCGGGCTCGGGCTTTCCATCGTCAAGCATATCGCGGAGTTCCACGGCGGGAGGGTGGAGCTGACGAGCGAAGAGGGCAAGGGCAGCTGCGTGCGCTGCTTCATTCGCGGCAAAGAGGCCTAGTGGGGCCCCAAACGAACCGAAAGCCCCCTCTTCCGGCTGGGAAGAGGGGGCTTTCGCTGCGGAAAAATCCTTCCGCTGGGATTGGGGATGACCGGGCAGGGGGTACCTGCGAGCCTCAGAACGGCCACGACGATAAGGGAAGGCCTTATGCGTTAGGTTTTAGCGCGAGAGCTCAGCCCTGGCGCTCCAGACGGAGCTTGTCGGCCAGCAGGGCGATGAACTCGCTGTTGCCGGGCTTGTTATGGGGCGCGTAAAGGGGGAAGCCCATCGCCCGGCTAAGGCTTTTGCCGCCATCGCGGGCCCAGGCGAGCTCGATGGCGTGGTGAATCGCTCTTTCGACCTTTTGAGGGTCGCTTCCAAACCGTTCGGCGAGTTGTGCATAGAGGGCTTTAGCGCTTCGCCCAAAAGGAACTTCCTCTTCCAGGCGGAGTTCCGCCGCGCAGCTGAGCAGACGGTAGCCCTTGAGCTGCGGGGGGATGCCGATCGCCAGAAGCAGATCGGAAATCCGCCGTTTCATTGAGGCGCGGCCGCTCGGCTTCGTCCATTGATCTATGGGGGTTGAACCATTGCGCGGGGTTGCGGCAAAGGGCCCCCAAGGGGGCTCTTTGGCCGGATTTTCATTTCCGTCAAGGAAGAGCTTCAGTTGATCTTCCATAGCGGACGCCTCCTATCCTTGATTTGTGGCGGGATGAAAATAGTATCAGGCTTAGGCCTTGCGCAAAATACCCCCCAAATCATGCTTTTTGCATAAAAGCCGAACCTAGGGGCCGCAATAGACGCAGCAAAAAGCGCCGCATCCTTTTGGAATACGGCGCCCTATAGAGCTTGCTAGTTGGTTTCGTTCCGCGCAAGGGCTTGCTCTTGCTTGAAGCTTCCCGGAGGAATGCCCTCCTCCTTTTTGAAGGCGCGCGTGAAGGTCTGCGCGTTTTGGCAGCCAACCGGGTCGGCCACCGCCGTACGCGGCGGGGAGTTTTCGTCCATATTGAACTGCGGGCGGCAAAAGGCGCTTTTCATATGGCTTTGTTACCCGGTTTCGTTCCGCGCAAGGGCTTGCTCTTGCTTGAAGCTTCCCGGAGGAATGCCCTCCTCCTTTTTGAAGGCGCGCGTGAAGGTCTGCGCGTTTTGGCAGCCAACCGGG
>JAITTC010000047.1 GCA_031287285.1 Christensenellaceae bacterium | reverse complement strand
AGCACGCGGCTGTTCAGTTCCACAAGAATGAGCGGCAGGCGCGGGTTGGCAAGGCGCGGGCCAAAGTCCCCGGCGGCAAGGGTTACGGCCCCAACAGCGCCGAGGTTTTGGGCTGCCGTGGCCTCTGCAAGGCCGATGCCTGGCAAAATCTCGACGGCGGCGCCTTCTTTTTGCGCCGCGCTTGCCACGGCGCGCACGCTTTCGTCGAAGAGGCCAGCGCCGCCCGGCACGGCGAAGACGCAGGGGGCGTTTTGCAGCACGGCCTGCGCGATGGCCGCGTTGAGCGCCGAAAAATCCTCGCTTTGCTCGTAGAGGGCATCGAAGCTTTGGAAGGGGATGCCCTCCGCGCGGAGGAAGTCCGCGGCTGGGTGGCGCGCCGTGCGCAAGAGCACGGGCAGCCCGGAGCGAAGCCTGCTCTGCACATCGAGGGTCAGGTCGCCCGGCCGGATGCCAAGGCCAACGATCGTGATCATGAGGAGTTCCCCCTTCTTTGAGCTGTGCATGAGGTCAAAGGGCTGGCCGGGGCTTAGCGGATGGGGAGGCGCAGCGCGGAAAGGAGCCGGATCAGCCGCGCGCCGCCCGGCACAAAGCTCAAATCCTCGCGGCTCAGGCCACCAAGGCCCAGCAGAAGCGTGCCATAGACCAAAACCCCGGCGCAGACCGAGAGCACCGTGGATAGAAGCGGCGAAAGCCCCAAGAAGCGCAGGCCCCAAACGGCCAGCGCCATGCCGCCTGCGGCCAGGGCCGGGCGCAGGATATAGGCAGAAAGGCTAAGGCGCAAGCCGGTGGAGCGCAGCACGAAATAGAGATTGCCGACGGCTGCCACGGCGTAGCAGGCGATGGTGGAATAGGCGGCGCCCAGCACGTGCACCCCCGGCAGGCCGATGAGAATATAGTTTAGGGCGATCTTCAGCGCGATGCCCAAAAGCAGGGTGATCACCGGCTGGAAGGGCTTGCCCAAGCCCTGCAAAATGCCCGTGGTGACCTGCACGACCGAGAGGAAGAACACCGCGGGCGAAAGCACGGCCAGAAGCTGCCCGCCAAGGAGGAGCTCGGCCCCTTCCGCACTGCCGCGAAAGAGCAGCGCGATGATCTGGGGCGCCAGCAGCCCAAGGCCGACGGCGGCAGCCGAGCCAAAGAGGAAGGCGAGCTTTAGCCCCGTGCCTGCGGCGCGGCGCAGGCCGGCGGTATCGCCGGAGCCCTGCAGGCCAGACATCACGGGCACCAGCGCCATCGAGATCGCCAGGGTGATGACCGCCGGCATGTTGATGATGGGGATGACCATGCCGGTGAAGGCGCCGTACATCCTGCTGGCCTGCTCGACGCTGTAACCCAAAAACTGCAGGCGGTTTTGGATGAGGGCGGCATCCGCTATGCTGACGATCGGCATGGCGGACGCGCCGATCGTGATGGGGATCGCGATGGAAAAGAGCCTGGCATAGAGCCTTTCGACGGGCTTTCCGGGTTCCGCGTTCAGGTCTTTTGACCCGCGCCTGTGAAGAAGATACTTGATGAACATGCAGGCAAAGCCCAAAAGCTCAGAGATCGTCACGCCCAGGATCGCGCCGACCGCGCCCCAGATCACGCCCTGGGGCCGAAGCGCGATGGCCAGCCCGAAGCCGAAGAGCACCTTACCAAGCTGCTCCACGATTTGGGAAAGCGCCGTGGGGGCCATGTCTTCCATGCCCTGAAAGTAGCCCCGATAGGCTGACATCAGGCAGACGAAGAAGATGGCGGGCGCCAGCGCAACAAAGCCGGGAGCGCTGCGGGGGTCGCCGGTGGCGGAAGCCGCGGCGCCTGCGAGCGCGGCCATTAAAAGGCTCGCCGCAAGGCCCGTGAAGAAGAGAATGCGCCGCGTTTTGACCAAAATCAGCCGCGCCGCGGCCGGGTTGCCCCTGGCGCTCTGCTCTGAAACCATCTTAGAGATCGCGGTTGGAAGCCCCGCCGAGGATAAGACCAAAAGGAAGGAATACAGTGCGTAGGGGCTTTGGTAAAAGGCAGCGCCCTCGGTGCCGATGAGCCCCACCAGCCAGATGCGGTAAAACATGCCCACGAACTTGCCCAGCAGCCCAGCTACCGATAGAATCGCGGCCCCCGCCACGAAGGAGCGCTTCGCCATGTCGCGTCCCCTGCCTTTCATGCTTCCCATACCTTAGCGCCAGAAGGGGGAAAAGTCAATGCGTAAAGGGTAAAAGGGCGGTGCGGGGGCCGCTTCGTTGTATTCGCCAAAAAATCGTGCTATCATGCCTTGGATCAGCAAAAATGCGAAAAGGAAAATGCAGGCATAGATCGAAATTATCCCCGCTCGCGCGGGGAAAGGTCGCTGGCGGGCCTCGTTTTGCTGCGCCTCGGCGAATCATCCCCGCTCGCGCGGGGAAAGGCCCCTCGTCATTGCGCTTGCCGCGTCGCTGCGCTCCTCGCAATGACGGCGAAGCAATTCAGCGTCCTCCTTTTTGAAGAAGCGCTTGCGCATTGCTGCTGGATTGCGTCGTCGCTTACGCTCCTCGCAATGACGACGAAGCAATCCAGCGTCCTCCTTTTTGAAGAAGCGCTTGCGCATTGCTGCTGAATTGCCGCGTCGCTTACGCTCTTCGTGGGTGGCGGCGAGGCAATCCAGATCATCCCCGCTCGCGCGGGGGAAGGTCTCTCGTCATTGCGAGTGGCAACGAAGCAATCCAGCGTTCCCCTTTTTGAAGAAGCGCTTGCTGCGCATTGCTGCTGGATTGCTTCGTCGCTCCGCTCCTCGCAATGACGGTCAGCGAAGCAATCCAGATCACCCCCGCTCGCGCGGGGGAAGCTCTGCTGGCCAATGGCATGGCCGCGAAGCCGCGCGATCACCCCCGCTCGCGCGGGGGAAGCTCTCTCGTCATTGCGAGTGGTAACGAAGCAATCCAGATCATCCCCGCACCAGGTTGCGCTCCTAATTCGTTAGCGGATCGCGTCAAATGGGCCGCAAATTCCATCTACATGGCCCAAAAAGCGCTTTAAAGAGCACGTCCAAGTTTCCACGCACCAGGCCGCCGGCCCCCTTAAAGCGGCATCCCAAGCTCGACCCAGTCCGCAAGCTCCGCAAAGCTGCTCACGTGCTTGCCGTCGAACTGGCCAAGGCCGCGCTCGAACATCACCGCCAGCATCCCGGCTTCGCGCGCGCCGAGCAGGTTCTTGGGCCTGTCGTCTACAAAAAGGCATTCTTCGCCCTTCAAATTCAGCCTTTCGAGCATCATTTTATAGATTCTCACATCCGGCTTGTTCAGCCCCACATCCGCGCTGATGAGCACCGCGTCAAAATGCTGGTCGAGCGCGTATTTTTCGCGCACGAAGCGGCTCCACTGCGAAACATCGTTCGAAAGCAGGGCCAGGCGGTAGCTGCTCTTCAGCCTTTCGGCAGCTTCCGCAAAGCCTTCTTCCATTTCGATGGTGTTTAAGTAATCGAGCTCGCTCTTTGCAGGGTCGTCGATGAAGCCAACCCGCCGCCAGAACTCGGCGGTCGTGATCTCGAACTTGCCCATCTGATGCCAGGGCTCGTAAATATCTCGAATGCCAAGGCTGGGGAAAAACCCATTGATGTAGGGCATCAGGCCCCCGTCCGGATCCTTCAGAATCACGCCGTACATGTCAAAAATGATCGCCTTCAGCATCGCTCTTTCTACCCTTTCGCCTTTTTCGCCTTTTCCATCGCTTTTTGAAAGAAAAATGGGTGCCCGGCCACCAAATAAAAGACCAGCACCGCATAGCCAAGCGCCATAAAGGGGGAGGCAGCACCCAGCAGGGCGGCCAGTCCTTCCTTCAGGCCCACGGCGATCAACAGCCCCGAAAGCAGCTTCAGTGCCTGCGCAAGGGGGGGCGCCGCCGCTTCAAAGCGAACAAAGCGCCTCTCTGCCCGCCAGCCAAGCAGCAGCCCAAAAGCCGCCCCCGCGGTCTTCAGCGCGTCCGCCGTCATTTCAGGCGGAACACCCAAGGTGCTGCGCAGAAGCGCGAAGGCGCAAAGCAAGGCGGCGCCGCAGAGCCCCAGGCGGAAGATCCACCTTTCGCCGTTTGGGGCGCCTTCCAGCGCGGTGACGAGCCTTGCCGCAAGCGCGGCCAGCACGAGGCCGCAGAGCACGTCCCGCAGGCTGTGCACGCCAAGGTAGAGCCGCGAAAACCCCACCAGCAGCGCGTAAAGCAGGGCAAGAACCCAAACCCAGCGCCTTTTCAGCCAAGCCCCAAGGCCCACCGCCAGCGAACCCGCGGCGGCGGCATGCCCCGAGGGGAAGGAGTAGCCGGTTGCCGTGGGCAGGGCTTCTTTCACGGGCTGCAGGCGGGCATCGAGCACAAAGGGGCGCGGCACGAGGAAGCAAAGCTTCAAAAGCTGGCCAAAAAGCCCCGAAACAAAGTAGATCAGCGCAAGATGCAGCCCGGCGCGCTTATCGACGCACCAATACAGCAGCAGCACGGCCGCGAGCAGCGCGCTTTCGCCGCCCAGCTGGGTGACCGCCATGAAGAAGGCATCAAGCGCCGGGCTTCTGAGCCCTTCGAGCGGAAGGAGCAGTTCCATCCTAGCTCTCGCCCCCGCAAATACCGAAGGGATCTTCTTCCTTGGGGCGCACGCCGCTTAGGTCAAACGCGGGCAAATACGCTTCATCCGCGCTCTCTTCCTCCTGCACGAAGCCCTCGAGCCCCGAATCAAAAAGAGCTTGCTCCACCAGGGCGTATTCCTCCTGCGTTACGCGGCGGTGAATCTCTGGGTACCTAGAGCTGATCTCATTTGGCGTATATTGCCGCATCAGCGAAAAAAGGACGGCATCGCCGTAGCGCTCCTTTATATGGTCGATGATGCGCATCGCGCCCTCCGCCTGCAGCGGCAGAAGAAGGTGGCGGATCAGCACGCCGCTTTGCAGCAGTCCGTCCTCGCCCATCACCGCCGGGCCGACCTGCGCGACCATCTCGTCAATCGCCTTGGAAGCGACCCCGAAATAATCCTCCACGCCGGAATAGCGGCGGGCCGGCAGCTTGAAGAAGTACTTTAAGTCGGGCAGGTAAATATCGACCTTGCCCTTCAGCGCGCGAATGGTCTGCACGGAATCATAGCCGTGGCTGTTATAGACCACCGGCACGGGCAGCTTGCGCGCGAGGGCCCGCAGAATCGCGGGAACGAAGTGCGTGGGATTGACGAGGTTGATGTTGTGCGCGCCCTGATCGATCAGTTCCTCGAAGATATCTCTAAGCCTGGCCACGTCGATCGCAGCGCCAAAGCCCATATGTGAAATCTCGTAGTTTTGGCAGTAGCCGCAGCGCAGCGAACAGCCCGAAAAAAACACCGCTCCGGAACCCTTCGTGCCGGAAATGCAGGGTTCCTCCCAGTGGTGAAGCATCGCCCTGGCCAGCACGGGCTGTTCGCCCATGGCGCAAAAGCCGATCTCGCCGATTGATCGGTCGGCCCCGCAGGCCCGGCCGCAAAGCGTGCAGTTCATCGTTCTTCCCTCCTATAAGAAAACGCTGTTTTTGCCGCAAAAAAGCCGCAAAACCCTTAAAAATCAAGAGCTTTACGGCTTTTAGCTTAGCACGGATTTCTCCGTCTCGCAAGGGGGAGCGGCAGCCCTACTTTTTTTCAGGGTCCTCCTTCTGCCGCAAGGGCAGGCCGATGATCCGAGGCTCCGCGTCCGCCATCATCCGCTCGGTTTCCTGCTGGGCTTTGATGAGCCGATCGCGAATCCGCCCAAGGTCGGTGATCGCGTCCGTCTGCGCATTAAAGAGCTGGGCGTACATGGCCCAGAACCTGTCTTCCATCCATCTCTTCCTCTCGCAACTGATCTTGGGGGTATTTTCTTCAATTCGCTGGCGCCCTATACCTTGCAGGGCGGAGCGGCCGGGCGAGAAGGAGCGGCCGGAAGAGCATGAGCGGCTGAATAAGCCCAAAACGGGCTTGTTTTAGCCCCCGGCGGCGCCATTGGCTCCTTGTTTGCGCCCGCATTCAGCGCCACGGCAACACCTTTCTTCTGTCGCTCCAAAACGACTCCTCTGCCAGAAGCGAGCCCTCTTCGCTGGATATGAAGCGTTTAGCGCTTCAGGATCTCGATCTTTTATAAGCACTGCTCAGGTTAGAGCCAATCTCTTTGGGTTGGGAGTCATCTTCTGCAAAGTCAAAACGAACACACACAGAGCCAGGCATAGTATATCTTTTCCTATTTCAAGTATGAATCCAAAAACTTTAAACACGCCTCATTGATTGTTTTCAGGCTCTCTTCAGCGGTAATTTTTGGGGAAATCTCGCCTAAAATCCTTGTAAGAATCGGGCTTGTGAGCGCCAAATCGGTAATGGAAAAGTGATTGCAGCCCTCGATATAAATACTCTGAACATCGCTGTCTTGGCCGCCTAAAAGCGCGGCGTTTTCCGCGTACTGTTTCCAGTCGTTCAAGTGCCTGTAGGAGCTGTCGGTGTAGATATTGAGCACAGGAACGGGATACGGTTCGCTTCGCCAAATAAAATCATCGCCGCTGACACCGATAATGTCGTGCATAAACGGTGCTTCCAGCGCAATCACCGCCGAAATATCGCTTCTTGCACGCCCTGTGCCGAGTGCCGCCGAGCCGCCGAGCGAATGGCCGATTACGGCGATTTTATCCGTGTTGATCAGCCTATAAAAGGAATCTTGCTTCCGGGCCTGTTCTTTTGCGCGGTCAATGACATAGTCAATATCTCCCATGCGAATATTCATCCATTCGGCATACTTTTCATAGCTGTTTTGCGGGTCAAGGCCGGCATCTTCCGCGTTCAGTTCTTTCATATAGCCGCTGTCGATATAAACCGTTTTGCCGTCGATTTTTGTAAAAAGAGCCTGATAGGTGTGGTCGATTGAAATAACGACATAGCCGTGGCTTGCAAGTTCCTCGTAGAGTGAAATATTGCTCTTCGCGTAGCCCATTCCTCCGTGGGAAAACACGACAAGCGGGCAGGTATTTTCCGCGATTTCGCCGCCTGTTGGATAGTAGATGATCACGCTGATTTTTCGGTTGCTTCCGTCGTCTTTATACGTTTCAATCCGGTTTTCCTCATACTGCGCTGTTGTATGAGCGTATGCGAAGTTACCCGTTACAGGTATGGTCTTGTGCGGCGGGAACAAAACCACAAAGCCGAGCGGAACAACCGCCAAAATAAAGCTGATAACAATTCCGAGCGTTTTGAACCCGACATGACCGCCCTTTTTGCGCCGAACAACAAGAAAAACACCCGAAGTGAGCAAGAGCAGTGCGGCGCAAAGAAATAAATACCACATGCATGAATTAGTCCTTTCATAACGGCTGCTTTTCTCTCATATAAAGAGGGAGGATTTAGGCAGGTTAGGTTCGTGCGCCAGCCGGTGATGCGGCTTTTGCCCTTTCTCATCGCCGCTAGGCATGGGCGGCGGTTTTAAGGCACAAATCCCCGTGTAAAACCTTGCAAAAGCCCTCTTAGACGCGCCAAGGCGGGCGAAGCTGAAGCCCCGCCCGCCCCGCTAGGCCTTATTCCCCTAGTTCCCTGCGCATGAGCATCGTTTGGCCGCTCCTCGCGACCTCGCGAAAGCCCGCCTTCTCAAAGAGCCGAACGGGGCCGAACATGTCGAAGGGGTCGCGCTCGCTGACTATCTGCGGGTAGCCCTCCACGGCCAAATACCCCTCGTTTTTGGCATCGGCTATCACCCTGTTAAGCAGCGCGGTCGCCACGCCCTTTCCCCGGTGCCCGGGCGCGATGCAGAAGCAAACCACTTCCTTCACGCGCTCGCCGCCGCTTCCACGAATGAAGGCATCCACCTCTTTATCGAAGTGAAAGCCGGTATAGGCCGCCTTATCGTTCGCGTTGCACCAACCCACCATTTGGCCGCTCTCGTAGGCCATGTAGCCCCTGAGCGCGCCGCTTTCGATGAGCTTTTTCGCGCGGAGCTTGATTTCGCGGCGCATCGCGTCGAGGCCTTCCGCGTCCCTCGCCCCGAAGATCGCCCGGTGATCCTCTTCGTTTATGTGGAAGGCGACGCAATAGCAATGCGACCACTCCGCATGGTCGCTGAAGGCTCTGTTTTCGTGAAAGTCAAAGTAATCCTAGGCAAGTTCCGGCGTTAATGGTTTGATTTCAAGCGTCATGGCGCTTTTTCCTCCCCGTCTTGCTGCCTTCGTTCAAATGCGGCTGAGGATGAAGTCCTGGTACTGCCGGTAAACATCATAGTCCACAAAGCCGCAGTGCCCCATGCCCTCCGCTTCAACGTAGTTCACCTCGTGGCCAAGCTCGCGCATCCGCTTCACGAATCGATCGGAATGCGCCTGCTTGTTCACGGCCGGGTCCACGGTGCCATGCACGATGAAATAGGGCACTCTTGGCATCCTTCCTGCCTGGCGGAGGGGCGAATTCTCGATCAAGACCTCTTCAAGCGGCTTTTCGCCCAGGCCATAGGCCAGAAGAAAGGTGCGCGGCAGATCGCTGCGCTCGGCCAGGTGGAATTCCGGGTCGGTCACGGGGCAGTTGCAGGCCACCGCTTTGGGCCGGCGCCTTGCATTGAGCGCATAAACAAGCGCCGAGTAGCCGCCCATGCTGCCGCCCCTGATGAAGAGCGGGATCTCATCCGAAAGGCCAAATTCCGCATAAGCGCGCTCGACGATCTCATCCACGAGCCTTCGCGACTCCGCGTTCATCCACGACCAGGGGCCATAATAGGGGTAAATGCATAGGGCGCCATGCGCGGCCAGCTCGATTTCATCCAGATCGGGCCAAAGCTTCTGCGCGCTGAAGTTCAGCCCATGGAAGCTCAGCACCACGGCGCGAATGGGCCCCTTTACGAAGGCGTCGCCCACAAAGGCGACGTCCTTCAGATTTTGAAACAGCATGTTTTTTTCGCCCCTTTATTCTTTCGCTTTCTCATCCCCTGAAAAAGCCTGGTTCCGGGGCCAGTATAGCGCGTTTTTTGCGGCGCTTCAAGCGCCTTCTTCCGTTTGGCCGCCGCTGAGCAGTGTGTAGATGGCCTTGGCCAGCGGTTCCATCGAGCGAATAGCTTCCTCCAAGGTGTTGAGGTTATGCCCCACCTCGATCAGCAGGGCGCTTTCCGACATGTGCTGGTTATAGCGCCCGGTCTTCACCATCACATCGCGGGCGATGCCCGGGGTCTGCTCGTTCAGGATGCTGGTCAGGGCCTGGCCAAACTTGTAGTTCTCGCTCCAGTTGGGCATGATCGCAAAGCCGCGCTCGCCGTTTCCGATCAGCACCATGAGCCTGGCCGCAGGCAGCCCGCCAGCCGAGACGGTCGCCATTTTGGTGTTGCGCACACTGGCCGCGTCGCGGTGCAGGTCGATCATCATGTCGAATGTTTCGCCGCGCTCCGCATAGCCTTCGAGGGTCTTGAGCGACCTTGTGTAGGCGGTGCCGAGTTTTGGCGGCTCGTGCTCGGTCAGGTCATGCACCACCTCGATGCCGTAGCCTTCCAGGAGCTGCGCCAGCTCGCTGCCCACGCGCATGATGTTATGGTTCTGGTCCTTGGTTCTCCATTGCGAGGTTTCCACATAGGGCTCGTCCGCATTTTGGGCATAGGCTTCATAGCTGTGCGTGTGATAGATCAGCACGCGCAGGGGCTTGCCATCCTCCTTCACGGGGGCCTGGTAGCTTTCGCCGCTCTTTTCGATTCGCTCGATCTCCACGCGGATGCGTTCGGTTTCATCCGCTGTATCCGGGAGGTGCTCGTCCGATTCTGCGGTAACGGGCAGGGTTTCTTCCCCTGCGATCGAGGGGAATTGGTAGCTCAAGACGCTGATTGGGTCTAAAAAGTCTACGTTCACAAGCCAGGCAGAGAAACGCTCGGCGGGCCGAACGAGATCCTGCGCCGCAAAAGCCGCGGCAGACACGTTTTCAGTGCCTGCCGCGTAACGGTCGCCGATCTCTACATCGTCTTCTTCAGCCGCCGGGGCAGGGCTTGCCTGCTCCCCTATGCGGGGAGGGCTGGTGGCCGGGGTCTGGCTGCCGTTCCCGCCCCAAAGGAAGCTGAGCCCGAGCCCCAGGAGCAGCAGGCAGAGCAGCACCACCGCCGCGCCGTACAAAAGCTGTGAAGCCCTGAAAACCTTTATGCGAATCATCGTCCCCACCTCGTTCAAGCGTCGTTGCTTCAAAGGTATGCCTGGCCGGGCGGGAATATGCGAAGGCGGAAGGGCCTTTCCGCGCCTAATTCGCGAGGGGGTTTGACGGGTTCAAAACCTCATACCATTCCCCGTTATACTGCAGAACTCCTTCGCCCGAAGGGCTGAGCAAAACCTGAAATTCGGTGCTGCCATACTCGCTGCCGTCCGAGTTTAGGTTGTGCAGGGTGAAGTCGTAGCGCTCGGCCTCTTCGAAATCACGGCCCTCCTCAAGCTTCTTGAGCTTCAGGGCCTTAAACCAAGCAAAAAGGCCGTTGATTTCCCCCTTTTCGTTGATTTCGCGCCTTGATTCTGATCCGTCGCGCCAAAGCGTGAGCTCCACAAGCCCAAGATCGACCCAGTCGCCGAGCTTCGATGCGCTGGTCAGCTGAACGGCATAAACCCTGCGGATCCGCGCGGGGTAGCTCTCTAAAACCTCGCCATCGTAATAGATGGTCAGCTCGTCGCCCGACATGAGCTCTACCCTGGTGTCTTTCAGCTCTACATCGAGCGAAACTTCGACCAAATCGCTGCTGCTGCGCAGTGCCTCTCCGTCTGCAACGCGAACCAAAAAGCTGCTTTCACGCACTTCTTCAACGGTTCCGGCGAAATGGGGTTCCTTCAAAACCGTATTGATATTGAGCGGCGGCTTGCAGCCCGCAAGCCATAACGCGCAAAGGCAGAGTAGAGCCATTTTCCTCAGCATATGAACAAATCCCTTCTTTTTATTTTTCCCCCTTCAAACGAAGGGGCGCACCCAATCCGTTCCCGCGCCTAAAAGCGCGGTTTACTCCGTTTTGCCGCCAAATTGCATTGGCCGGTGAAATTGATCTCCGCTCGCGCGGGGAAAGCATGGGCTGATTAACTCACGCGGCAATTCTATTGCGTTGATCTCCGCTCGCGCGGGGAAAGCATTATCTTTTTTTTCATTTTGAGCGACATCTTGCATTATAGCACCCCCGCTCGCGTGGGGGAAGGGAAACGGCTATGCAGATGTTCGGCTACAAGCCGATAGCACCCCCGCTCGCGTGGGGGAAGGGCTCTCGTCATTGCGAGTGGCAACGAAGCAATTCAGCGTCCCCCTTTTTGAAGAAGCGCTTGTGCATTGCTGCTGGATTGCCGCGTCGCTTACGCTCTTCGCGGGTGGCGGCGAAGCAATCCAAATCACCCCCGTTCGCGCGGGGGAGGGCCTCTCGTCATTGCGAGTGGCAACGAAGCAATCCAGCGTCCTCCTTTTTGAAAAAGCGCTTGCGCATTGCTGCTGGATTGCTTCGTCGCTGCGCTCCTCGCAATGACGGCGAAGCAATCCAGATCATCCTCGCTCGCGCGAGGGAGGGCCTCTCCCATCGAGCTTGCGCTGGTCTCGGTCGATAGGCGATCATCTCCGCTTGCGCGGGGGAGGCCTCTCGTCATTGCGAGTGGCAACGAAGCAATCCAGCGTCCCCCTTTTTGAAGAAGCGCTTGCGCATTGCTGCTGGATTGTCGCGTCGCTTACGCTCCTCGCAATGACGAAGAGGGAGCGCTTGCGCATTGCTACTGGATTGCCGCGTCGCTTACGCTCCTCGCAATGACGAAGAGGGAGCGCTTGCGCATTGCTACTGGATTGCCGCGTCGCTTACGCTCCTCGCAATGACGGCGGAGCAATCCAGGTTACCCCCGCTCGTGCGGGGAGAGTCAACAGCTTGACGGCCTGAACACCGTCTTGCCGGGATCCCCCCCGCTTGTGCGGGGATATCGCGCCGGGTGGGCGGCTGAGCTCGTACCAAGAGGGATCATCCCCGCTTGCATGGGAGTGCTCTCGATTATAAAACGATTCTGCAGTGATCTGCGCTGACCTTCCTTGTTTGCGGCGGCGTTCCCAATGAGGTCAAGACGCAGCTTCGTGTCTGCGGTGCTTCCCCGCTGGTCCGGGATGTTTCTCTGTGCCAAGGCGGATATGTCGATGGGCCTTCCCCGCGAGCATGAAGCTGTGTTCCGCCTTCTTCACCCGCAAAAGCCGGTGAAACGCCTTCCCCCGCGCGCATGAAGCTGTGATGAAAGCCGTTTAACCTGAAAATTAAGGGCCGTTGGCTGGGAAGCCTCGCTTCCGCGGCCATCACCGCGCCAAAGAAGGCGTCTTTCCCGCCCCTCAACGCTTGCATGGAGGGCCCCTACGGTTTGAGCTTGAGTTTAAGGGCGCGCAGCACCCGATCACGGCTGCCTGCCGGTCAGGATTTTGAGATGGATGCGAATGGAGTCCAGGCTGCGCAGCGCGCCTGGAGAAAGCTCGCGGCCGAAGCTCAACGGCGTCATGGCGAAGAAGTGGGCGGCCAGCGTTTCGCTTACGGCGACGCGGTAATCGAGCTCTTCGACGCGGCAATCGGAGGTGTTTTGGCGAAACAGCATTTCTGCCTCGACGCCGGCCGCAGATTCGCCGCGCAGCCTGCCGCCCAGCAGTTCGCGAAGCTCGATGAGATAGCTTTCGCCGGGGATGACCTTTGCAAGCAGCCCATCGGGGCGCAGAATCCGCGCAAACTCGCCGTAATTTGCCGGGCTGAGCAGGTTGAGCACCGCGGATGCGCTTTGGTCCTTCAGCGGCAAGTTGCTAAGGTCTGCGACCAGCCACGCCACGGTCTGCGAGCGCTTCGCGGCGAGCTTGAGCGCATCGCGCTCAATATCGAGCCCGACGACGGGAACGCGAAGTGCGCTTTGCAGCCGGGCGGCGTAATAGCCCTCGCCGCAGCCCGCGTCGACCAGGCAAAAGTCCGGCGAAAACGGGGTAAAAGAGAGGATTTCTGCAAGCCTTTTCACCAAGGGAAGATAGGCGCCTGCGGAAAAGACGAAGGCCCTGCTTTGAAAGCTGCTCTTGCCGTATTTGCCAGGCCTTTGCTGCGGAACCAGGTTCAAATAGCCGGCGGAAGCCAGATCAAAGCAGTGACGATGCTCGCAAATAAAACTGCCCGAATGAAAGGAACCGCCGCAATGGCAAAGCGGGCAGCGCAAAATGCGAGCTGAGGAAAGAAGGGATTCGTTCATGAGGGAATCCTCCCGAATTCAAGGGATTTTTCACATTGTACGCCAAGGGGAGGGATCGGTCAAGAACGTCTTATTAACGAAAAATTTACAATTTTGAAAAAAGGGGAGCTTCGAGGGGGCAGCGAAATAATTATATAACTACGAATATGTTGCTGTGTATGCGTAATGGTGAATGACAGCGCTTTGAGTATTTTGGAGGATTTTTATATGCACTTGAAGGGCAAGACCTTTAAAAGATATGCGATAATGGCCTTGTTGGCGGCCTTGCTGCTCGGTTTTGGCGACCCTGTCCGGCTGGCGGAAGCGAGCACGGATTTTTGGAGCACGCCGCCCCCGACTTCGACGCCAGCGCCGACTGCCGTGGCGACGCCGCTTCCAACGCCCACACAGACCCCGGCCCCGACGCCTCCCTCCGTGAGCGACTTCTGGCAGCAGCCGGCGCCCACACCGCCCCCCGTCATCACGCCGGTGCCCACGGAGCCTCCCTCCTTTTGGAGCCCGACGCTCCCGCCGGCTCCGAGCCTGAGCCAGGTTCCGAGCCCATCGCCTTCGCCGGCCGTGCCTCCGGTCGAAAGCGCGGTTCCCCCGGAGGAAGGTTCTTCCGATGATAAGATGAACCCCGAGAATTGGCTGTATCCGGCCGCTTGGGCGGGTTCTTCCGGCCAGGCGGAATCTGGGAAGATCGACTTGGCTGCGGAGCTTCGCGCGCTGCCGCTGGCCCTGCAGGCCAAAGCCGCCGAACTGGCGGCGCTGAACGGCTTGCCCGCCGGGGGAATCGCCCTTGACGAGCGCGCCGAGCAGAGCGTGGCCGACGCCTTGCTCATTTACGCCGTGCAAAGGGGTTATGCGCCTGAGTTTCCGGCCGGGATCGCAGTCGGCAGTGCCGAGGATCATGCCCTGCTCGAGGGAATTTACCTTTCTCTCAACCCCGTGCTGACGGAGCTTCGAACGAACCAGCTGGGCGCGCAGGAGCTCATCATCGGTTTTGGGCAGCTAAGCGCCTTCGATATTGCGGCGAGTTACGGCCTGCTGCAGGAAGATCTCGACCGCATCGCGGCCTTTGATCTCGAGGCGCTCAGGCAGTATCTACAATTCAATTTTGGGAGCAGCATTTTCTCACAGCTCTCTATTGAAGAGTTCCAGTCGGCCTACGCTTCCCTGCCGGCGGAACCCATCTCGGCCCAGCGCCGCGATGTCGTTTTAGCCGGGCTGAGCCTCAAGGGGAAGGTCAAGTACTTCTGGGGCGGCAAGTCAGCAGGTGTTGGCTGGGATGCCAGATGGGGCAATATGCGCACCGTGAGCACCCCCGGCAGCAAGACCAGCGGCAGCTACAGGCCCCTTGGCATGGACTGCAGCGGCTTCGTGGAATGGGCCTTCGTCAACGGCTTTGGGGATGTATCGATTTCTTCGTCTATTGGCTCCAGTTCCGCCACGCAATGGATGACCTCTCGCGAGATCGACTGGTCTGACGCAAAGCCAGGCGACCTGCTCTTCCGCCAGATGCCTTCCGACAGCGGCATCAACCACGTGGGCATCGTGGTGGGCAGGAATGAAAAAGGCGAGCTGCTCGTGGTGCACTGCGCTTCCTCCCAGAACAACGTCGTGGTCACCGGGCCCAGCGTGTTCCGATATGCTCGCAGGCCGAACGTCTTCTTGGCGGCGGACGCCGCGCTGGAGGCCGCTTTGAACCAGCAAACCCTGCTTGAAACCCCGCCGGCCGAGCAAGGGGAAGATCCCTTCGCCACGCTCGTCCCAGATGAAAGCGGCATGGCTGAGATCATCGCTTCGGCCGAAAAGGCGCTGCTCTTCGGCGTGGAAATCTACATGGCGGGCGACTAGAGCCCTGCAAAAAAGACAAAACCCAAGGCCTTCGCCCGCGAAACAGCGAGCGAAGGCCTTTTTTAGTCCTTTTAGAGCCTGGAGGGCTAGAGGATGCGGATGCTCTGAATGACGACCGGCTCCAGAGGGTGCTCACTGCCATCGGTCGGCACGGCGGCAATCCGGTCGACCACGTCCATTCCTTCGGTAACATGGCCAAAGGCAGCGTAGCCGCCGTCGAGCCCGAAGGCATCCTCGAGCACGATGAAGAACTGGCTCCCCGCCGTGTCGTAGTCCCTGCTGCGGGCCATGCTGATGACGCCGCGCGCGTGCTGGATGGGGTTTTTCCAGCCGTTTAAGCTGAATTCGCCCTTGATTTCATAGCCGGGCCCGCCGCTGCCGCTGCCATCGGGGTCGCCGCCCTGAATGACAAACCCAGGAGCGATGCGGTGGAAGGTCAGCCCATCATAAAAGCCATCCTGAACGAGCTTGACGAAGTTTTCAACCGTAATGGGCGCGGCGCTCGAATCGAGCTCCAGGCGAATGACGCCGCCGCCTTCCATCGTGATTTCGGCCTGGATGAGGTCGGCTTTTTGGGAGCAGGAGCTGAGGGGAAGGGCGAGCAAGAGGCAAAGGATGACGAAAACGCGGATAAAACGAGGGGAGTTCATGGCGGTTCCTCCTTGCGGGGCAAACTGCCATTTAGTATAGCGCTTTTGGCCGCCATGTCAATCCGGATAAGGGGGATGAAGCTTCAAAAACGTCTCGGCCGCTATGGCAAGAGGCCGCGGGCGGCTTGGGGGGGGGGGCGAACCGCGCCCCGGCGACGCGCAAGCGCCATGGGCCTGTTTCCTCCGGGAGCTGTGAGAGCTTGGCTTTAAGCCAAAACCATCGAAAAAGATCGCAAGGATAAGGCATCAGCGATTTTTAAGGGCGGATTGCGGCCAGAGCAGCGGATTGTGGCGGCTTTTGCTCATGATTCAGCCGCAGCCCGAAGGCGTCGGTTCCCGAAGCCCTTCCTGCCGGAGCACCCCTCCGGGGAGGCGGTGCTGCCGCCGGGTGAGGGGGGGCCAGTGTCGATTCGCTGACCGCAGAGGGCCGGCGCGGCCCAAATCCGTTGAAAAGGCTTGGGGCAGGCCGCGGCGGCGAGCCTGCCGGTGGTCCGAATCGGCGACGAGGCAGGAACCGCTGCCGGCGGGCTGGCCGATGGAGCCCGTGGATAGCGTAGCTGTGAGATAGGGCGAAGAGCGGGGAATTCGAAGGAGCTGCACGCCGCCGTTAACCGCGCGGTTGTTTTGTGGCGGCACTGAGCCGTTCATCGTGGGTGTGCTCGCATGATGGCAGATCGAGAAACCCAGGGCGGCCATCGGGCGCGGGAAGAATCAAGGCGGGGCCGCCCGTGCATCGGCCATGGCGCTGGCAAGAATGAGGGAGCTTTTCACTGGGATGGTAGTTGGTTGACCAGCGCCGCGCTGCACGCGGAGAAAGCCCTAGCGACTATGTGCTTACCCGGCGCGCCAAAGGCCCCCCCCCGCTCGCGCGGGGAAGGTCTGTCGTCATTGCGCTTGCCGCGTCGCTGCGCTCCTCGCAATGACGACGAAGCAATCCAGCGTTCCCCTTTTTGAAGAAGCGCTTGCGCATTGCTGCTGGATTGCCGCATCGCTGCGCTTCTCGCAATGACGGTCAGCGAAGCAATCCAGATCACCCCCGCTCGCGCGGGGAAAGCTCTCTCGTCATTGCGCTTGCCGCGTCGCTGCGCTCCTCGCAATGACGACGAAGCAATCCAGCGTCCCCCCTTTTTGAAGAAGCGCTTGCGCATTGCTGCTGGATTGCCACATCGCTTACGCTCCTCGCAATGACGGTGAAGCAATCCAGCGGCCTCCTTTTTGAAGAAGCGCTTGCGCATTGCTGCTGGATTGCTTCGTCGCTTACGCTCCTCGCGGGTGGCGGCGAAGCAATCCAGATCATCCCCGCCCGCACGGGGAAAGGTCTCTCGTCATTGCGAGTGGCAACGAAGCAATCCAATCCAGCGTCGCCCTTTTCGAAGAAGTGCTTGCGCATTGATGCTGGATTGCCGCATCGCTGCGCTTCTCGCAATGACGGTCAGCGAAGCAATCCAGATCACCCCCGCTCGCGCGGGGAAAGCTCTCTCGTCATTGCGAGTAGCAACGAAGCAATCCAGCGTCCCCCTTTTTGAAGGAGCGCTTGCGCACTGCTGCTGGATTGCCGCGTCGCTGCGCTCCTCGCAATGACGGCGAAGCAATCCAGATCACCCCGCTCGTGCGGGGGGATGTGATTTTAAGCCGGCCCAAGGTCGTTTCCATCCCAAGCGCCGCATCGGCTGCTCCGTGCGCTCCGCCGCCGCCTGCATGGATCTCAAGCGCCGCGCTGCGCGCGAAGGGATGCGGCCCGCCGCCGCTCGCCATGGCCACATTGGCGTCCGCAGGCGGGGGTTCGGTGCCCTGCCATGGTTTCTCCTTCAAAAATCGCCTTTTTACGCACCCTATGCGCCTGGAAGGCGAAGCGCGCGGTTTTGGAGCCTTGCACGCTTGAAGAAATTGCTTTTCCTGGCAAAAAAGCCAGACTTTCTTTCAGCCTGGCACCATGCTATACTGGGCGGGGCCGCGAGGGCGCGACCCGAGTTTAAAAGGCCTGTTGGCAGGGGGTTGTATGCGAGACCTACGCTTTTGGAACCGATCCTACAGAGACCTGGTGCCAAGCCAGGACGTTTTGCATCAGCTCGATATCATCATCCTCTCGGCAGCGGTGGGGATGTTTCTTTTCGCCAACACTGGCGGCGCCGCGCTGACGGGTTACGCCTCCGCCTTCGGCGCTGGGGAGTTCGTTTTTGGCCTGATTTCCGCGCTACCGATCTTGGCCAGCCTCGTGCAGCTCTATGTGTCGTATCTGATCGAAAAGACGGGGCAGAGGAAGAAGCTCTTTCTGATCGGCGGGGTGATTCAGCGCACGGCTTGGGTGGTCGTGGCGTTCATCCCGATTCTTGTGCCGGAATTCGCCGCTTCCTCGCGGATTTGGGTGCTGCTTACGCTGATCACGCTGGCCGCGATGGCCGGCTCCTTCGTAAACGTTTCGCACGTGTCGATGATGGCCGAGGTCGTGCCGATGGAGATCCGCGGGCGCTACATCACCACCAGGCAGCGGACGACCACGCTGTTCTCGCTGGCCGCGGGGCTTGGCGCCGCCTTCATTTTGGACCATCTGCCGGGTTATTGGGGCTATACGGTGGTCTTTGGCGTGGGCGGGCTTTGCGGCATCGCGGATATTTTACTCTATACGAAGTTTGAGTTCCCGCAGCTGCCAAGGAATGAAAGGCGCTTTTCGCTCTTTGAGGGGGCGCTGGGCTGCTTTAAAGACGAAAAGACGCGGCGCTTTCTGGTCTTTTGGATGGTGTGGGGTTTTGGGATCAATCTTTCTTCCGCGTTCTTCAATAAATACGCCCTGGAGATGCTGGGGCTGTCGTTTACGCAGATTATCCTTTTTGGGCAGATCACTTCCAACCTGCTTTCTATCTTCGTTCTGCCGCGCTGGGGCCGCTGCTTGG
>JAITTC010000256.1 GCA_031287285.1 Christensenellaceae bacterium | reverse complement strand
CGGGCTCCGCGGGGCATTTGGCCGGGCTGAGCCCGGAGTGGGAGCGGAACGCGCGGCGCGCAGCGCCGCGCTAAAAGTCCGTCGTCAAGAAGGCTTCTTCCACCTTAAAAAGAGATCGGCGAGGCCTTCTTCTAAAGAGCTTTGGGTGAACTCGATTTCTTCTACGTTTTCAAGGGCCGAAAGCTCCCGCAGCAGCGCGCCCATGTCGTCGTAGGGCAGCTCGCGGAAATCCTCGCCGCGCAAGCGCACAAGAGCTTTCTTATTGAGCCGCAGTTCACCGCGCAGAGCGGAAAAGTCCCCATCGAAGGCGATTTTCCCGCTTGAAATCAGGAGGATGCGCCGCGCCATCTCTTCAAGGTCGTCCATGTCGTGGCTGGTGACGAGGATCGTCGTGCCCTCCCTCGCGTTGAGATCCTTTAAAAAGCCTATAATTTGGCGCTTAGCCAGCACATCAAGGCCCAGGGTTGGCTCGTCGAGCAGGATCAGCTCCGGCCGGTGCAGCAGCATCAGGCCAAGCTCGGCGCGCATGCGCTGGCCGAGGCTCAGCTCGCGCGCAAGGCTTTGGTAAAAGGGGCGAATGTCGAGCAGCTCGAGCACAAGCGCCTCCATCTCTTCAAAATCGGCCTTTGATACGCCCCAGACCTCGCGCTTCCAGCGGAAGGAGGCGGAAACGGGGTGGTCGCTCCAAAGCTCTCTGCGGTTGCCAAAGAGCACGCCGACCCTTCGCATCAGCGGGATGCGGTCTTTGAGCGGCGATAGGCCCAGGACCGAGAGCTCGCCAGAGCTTGGCGCGAGCATCCCACTGAGCAGCTTGATGGTCGTGCTCTTGCCCGCGCCGTTCGGGCCTGCGTAGGCCAGAAATTCCCCGCGCCGCACGGTGAAGGAAACGTCATCGAGCGCCGAAAGCTGGCGCTTTTTGGGATGGAACCAGTCGGCAAGGCTCGCAGCCTGCTGCCGCTGCAAATAGTGCTTGCTGACGCGGCAAAGCTCAATTGCGGAACCCGCCTGAGTAATAGCGGTTGGAACCCGATTTGACATAGTAGCCAAACCCCTTTCTGAAGGCAAATAGGGCCAAAGCCCAAAGGGCCAGGGCCAGAAAAAGCGGAAAGAGCGCGGGAAGCCCAAGCGGCGGCAGCCCAAGCAGGGCGCAGGCCGGGAACCAGGCCAGCAGGCCGGCTGGAATGACGCTGATCAGAGGCCATTGCAGGGCAAGCGGCAGGATCGAAAGAGGGTATTGCGAGAGCTGGCCGCACAGATCGTTGACGACCGTGTCTGAAACCTCTTCAAAGGCGATGGGCCAGCGGAAGGCCAGGGTCGACCAGAGGAGCGATACCCCGGCCAGGCAGGCAAGGCTGCAGAGCAGATAGCCGGCAAGCGAGAGCCACCAAGTAAGCCCGGGGTGCAGGCCCAGGCCATGCATGGCCCAGTAGAGAAGCCCAAGCCCCGCGAGGAAGTTCTGGCTGCCCGTGAAGGGAAGAAAGCCCTCGGCACAGAACTGCAGCCAGAGTGGTAAGGGCTGCAAGAGCATGTGGTCGAGCTGCCCTCGCCCGATGCGCCGCGAGGGGTACCCCGCGTTGTTCGAAGCGAAAAAGAGCTGGAAGAGCCCGCTTACCGTGGTCGTAAGCCCGAGCATGAACAGGATCTCCCAACGGTTCAGCCCGCTTACGCCGTCAAAACGCCAGGTTAGCAGAAAGACGCCGGAAACCGCAGCTAGGGTCGAAACCAGATCGGAGGCGATGAGCAGCAGCGAAAACCCGGCGTCGCGCAGCAAAAAGTCGAGATCCATGCGCGCATAGAGGGCGTAAAGCCCTAAAATTCGGCGCAGGGTAGGCTTAGCCCCCATACGACACCATCCTTTCCCGGCTCTTCGCAAAGAGGAAGGCGGCCAGCGGCCAGAGCAGGGCATTCCATAGAAGCTGCGCGGCAAGCTGCGCCGCTACATCGCCAGAACCGACGAAGAGGCTCAGCGGCGCTGCTGCCAGGGAGCCAAAGGGCAGCCACTGCAGCACCTTCCCAAGCGAAAAGGGCAGCAAATCGAAGGGGATCAGCGCGCCCGAGAGCAAGGAAACGATGGCGAAGCGGATGGAGTGGATCGCCCAGGCGACGTGCTGGATGCGGATCGCCAGGCAGACGAAGAGGAAGTCCACCGCGAAGCCCAGCGAGACCGAGAGCAGCAGGCTCGGGAAGAACCAGGGCGTTTTAGGCCAAAGATCAACGCCCAGAAGGGGCAAAAACAGCGCCATGGGCAGGCTGAACAGGGCAAGCTCCGGCAGCCAGCCGCCCGCCTCGCGCGCGATGATCTGGCCAAAGATGGGGAGGGGCTGGCGAAAGAGATCGCCCAGCTGGCCGTCGTAGTTCCAGTCAGACGCGGCCGTGCGCAGGTTGAGCAGGCGCTGCAGCATGGCCGAAAGGCAGCTGTAGCTCAGCAGCTGGGCAAGGCTTAGGCCGCCAAGGTCTGCGCCCGAGGCCGCGAGGCCGCGCCAGAGGAAGACCAGCGGAACGAGCGCGACGATTTTGAGGGCAAACCCGGCGAAAAGGGGGAAAACCCCGTCGTTCAGCTTGCCGATACAGGCCATTTTGGCCGTGAGGACTAGGCTTTTCATATTCAAAACCTTCTTTATCAAGAGTGGGATGCGCATAGAAATGCCCGGGAAGCCTGCAAGGCCTCCCGGGCAGCTTTTGCCTAAATACTTAAAATCAGGCTATGGGCTGAGCGGAGAGCGAACCTGGCCGGCATTTGGGCAGAAAAACCCCTTGTGCGGCACGGCATTGGCACCGTAGCGGGGCAAAAGGGCAGAACTTGCCCATGAAAAAACGGCCCAGAACGCGATGGTCAGGGGCTTGCCCGAAAGAGCACCGGCGCTAGCGAGGTTTTGACGCACCCTCTCCACTCCTTTCTTGAGATTGAGTGTAAAAAGTATAGCATGGGGCGGGGGCAAGCGCAAGTGGGAAGTTTTAAGGGGCTGGAGGATCTAAGCGCCATAAAAAAACCGCCAACCGGCAAGGCCGATTGGCGATCGCGAGCGGAGCCTGCGCCTGCTCCGATGAGATGGTGGGGTTAAATGGACTCGAACCATCGACCTTCACGATGTCAACGTGACACTCTAACCAGCTGAGCTATAACCCCAAGCGCGTTGTTATTATACCCGCTCATCCGCAAAAGCGCAAGCCCTAAGCGCCCGCTTGAGAAAAATTTCAGGGGGGATCGGAAAAGCGCGGCGCGCGCCCTTGTTTTTCTTCGCGCTTATGTGATATACTTTCGCCAGAATGAAATGCAAGGAGGGGTATTGCATGAAAACCGTCTTGGTTCACTTAGCCTTGCCCGAAAACGTCAAGGATTTCGTCAACGTCGTCAGCCGTTATCCTTACGACATCGACCTGCGCTCCGGCCGCCACGTCGTAGACGCCAAGTCCATCCTGGGCATCTTCTCGCTCGATTTGAGCAAGCCCATCACGATGGAAATCTTCGAAGAGAATTGCGACGATCTCCTCGCCGCGGTCGAATCCTTCAAGGCTTAAGAGCGCGCAAACCAGAAGCCACGCGGCATTTTCTAAGCTAGCAAATTAAGGCGCCCTTCTTCAAAGTAAAGGGCGCTTTTCTTTCATTTTTTTGAAGGGAGCGGGTTCTTTATGCAGGAAAGGCGCAAGCCGCCAGGCGAGCAAAAGCTGCTCATCCTCTATGCCGTTCGCGAGATGGGCGCGCTCGAGCTGCCAGAGCTTGAGCGCTTCATCCTAGGCGTCGAGCTTTTGACCTATATGGAATTCCGCCTCTCGCTCTATGAGCTTGTGGATACCGGCCATTTGCGGCTGATCCCGGGCCGCCTGGACGAGGCCTGCCTGCTGACCGAGGAAGGTAGGCAGGCGCTCGATCACTTCGAAAAGCGCATCCCCCAAAGCCTGCGCGAGACGGTGCGCTCTTCAACCGCCGCCTGGCGGCAAAAGCTCATCCGCGAAAGGCAGGTCTTTGCCGAATACAGCAAAAACCCGCAGGGCTTCGGCGTCCAGCTCTATCTTCTTGAGCAGAGCAACGAGATGATCAACATCAAGCTCGAACTCCCCGATGAAGCCATGGCCCGCAAGGTCTGCCAGCGCTGGCAGGCGGAGCCGTCCAGGCTCTATAAGGCGGTGCTCTCGGCCCTGCTGGGCGAAGAGCTTTAGGGCTTGCGCACGCCGAGGATGTGCAGGCAGCGCGAGCGCTGATAGGAATAGTCGCTTAAAGGGCGCATCCACACATCGACCGAGTGCGCGGCAATGTAGATCTGACCGTTTTCGACCTTCACCACCACGGGGCTGTGATAAAAGCGCTGGGCGTTGCCAAGCTGCACGATGTCCCCCGGCTGGGCAGCCTCTTCGGGCAGCTCTTGCGCATAGGGGCCAAGCCCCTTGTTGCTGACGAGAAAGTTCCGCAAAAACTCCACTCCGGTCCACGAGGGCGTGCGGTTTGAGGCCGTGATGTAAAACCAGCCATACAGGGGGGTAAAGTTCAGCTCCCTGCTGCCCGCGTAAATGCACTGGGAGGCGAAATTGGTGCAATCCCCGCCGCTGTGCTCAAAGTCCATGTAGGCGGGGTTGCGCTTTAGCGCCCAGGTTTCAGCGTATTCCGCCGCTGCGGCGCGATCATAGGCGACTTCAACCATTGTGTTGCTCACTCCTTCCCATAAAGGCTTATGCCTTAAAGGCGAAATTCATGCGAAAAGGCCGCGTTTTCAGCTGAAAACGCGGCCTTTTCGCACCAAAATACTGGCTTTAAGCATCCTCGCAGAGCGCAAGCGCCCGCCCCGCAAGCGCGCGGCCATCCAGGATGGCGCGGACGCCGGGGGCATACTTTTCAAGCATCAAAGCCGGGGTGAAGAGGTAGCGCGCCAGGCAGGCCCGCGCCGGCTTTTGCCCCGGCAGATACAGGCAGGTCTTAAAGCGCAGCTCGCCCTCGTCCAAATCTATCTCGAAGTTGCCAAGCAACATTCCGAAATTGGCCATATGCAAAAAATGGGCCATTTCCAAGCACTTTTCGTCTGGTACAGCGGAAGGATACTGCGCGAGCGTCACCAGCATATCCTTCCTTGCCATCACAAAAACGGGGTAACGTTCCAGCGCGCCCTGTATCGTGAAGCAGATCAGGCCGTCGTTTCGCTCCCAAGCATAGCCCTTTTGCTCCAGGAATTGCTCGATTGAGCTCTCCCAATCCTCCATGCGTGGCTCCCCCCTCCCTTAGCCTATCCTACGTGAAGAAGGCGGAAAGGGTGCATGCCTACAGCCCGAAATAAACCCTCTCGGCGGTTTTGTGCAGGATCTGCTCCCGCTGGGCCTTGCTCAGCGGGAGCGCGTTAAAACGGGCAAACTCGGCCTCATGGCCCCACATGGGGAAGTCGGTGGCGAACATGAAGCGTTCCGCGCCGAAATGCTCGATGAGCCGCATCGCAAGCGCCGGGTCCGGCATGAAGCCAAGGGCGGAGCAGGTATCGAAGAAGACGTTCGGAAGCCCGTCGTAGACGAAGGCCTTTTCCCACTCGCTGTAGCCGCCAAAATGCGCGGCCACGCAAACGAGCTTCGGGAAGCGCCGCGCCACTGCCGCCAGGCGCTCAGGGTTTGAGAACGCGTAGCGCCGATCGCCCGCGTGGAAGAGCAGCGGCAGGCCGCGCGCTTCGATCGCCTCATACATCGCAAAAGCGCTTTCATCATCGATTGCGAAGTTCTGAAAATCGGGGTGCAGCTTCACGCCGCGCAGGCCCATGGCTATCGCCCGGTCGATTTCTTGCCCTATATTCGAAAAATCCGGCGTCAGCGTGAGCAGCCCCAAAAACTCCTTGTGGGCGGCGCAGCTTTCCGCGATGAAGTTGTTGATGCTTTGCACCTGGCTGCCCTTCGTGGCCACCGAGCAGACCACATAGCGGCTCACGCCGATGGTTTTGCCGCTCTCAAGCAGGGCTTCGACCTCGCCTGCCGGCGCGTCCATCTGGGTTGAATAAAACAGCCCGATATTCTGCGTGGCCTTCGCGGCGATCTTCTCGGGGAAGATGTGGCTGTGCGCGTCGATGATGGTTTCGTTGGTTTGCGTCTTTTCCATGGCCTTTGTCGCCCCCCAGGCTCATTTTGAGCTACGATACCATATCGCTCGCCAGAAGGGGTAATGGTCGTGTTAAAAATGCAAGCCCAGTGCGACAGGGCAAAAGGCCCCTTAAAAAGAGATGGTTTTAGGGCGACAGCTCAAAATAGCGCGCAAGGCCTCTGGCGAGAGCAGAAGCAAGGCGGGTTTGGTAGTCCCCATCGGCGAGCAGCCTCTCGTCTTCCTTGTTCGAAAGGAAGCCGCATTCCATCAGGATAGCCGCGTCCGCGCTGTTGAGGATGTAATAGTCCCCGATAGAGGGTTTTCGCGGCCGGGCTTCCTCGATCTGCGAAAGGCAGCCGTAAATCGCCTGGGCAAGCGCCGCGCCGCTCGCGCTCTCGGCCTTATAGAAGGCCTGCGCGCCCCGGATGGAGCGCTGGGGCCTGAAGTTGTTCATGTGGATGCTAACCACGGCGTCGACCTTTGCCGCTTGCAGGATGGAGATGCGGTTGTCAAGCTCCTTGCGCTTCTTGTAGCCCGGGGTATTGGCCGGATCGATCAGGGCGATGTCGGCCTCGCGCGTGTAGACCACGGTGCCGCCAAGGGCCTCCACAGCGGCGCCGAGCCTTTGGGAGATCTCGAAATTATACTCCTTTTCGGCGCGGCCCGTGACGCTCACGGCGCCGCCATCGTAACCGCCGTGACCCGGGTCGATGCCGATCACCCGGCCAAAAAGGGGCAGGGAGCTTAAATTCGGGCTGGCTGCCTGCCGCGCCGGCGTGCCCCCGATTAGGGTAAAAAACAGCGCGATGCTCGCAAAGAGCATCGCAATGGCCCGCCACTGGCGCTGTTCTTCCAACCGCCATCCCCTCCTTGGCCCGCAAGGCGTTTTGCTTATGCATACGCCGCGCGGAAGGGGAGCATGCCTGGATTTCAGCCTTTGCCAAATGGCGCCTGCATAAAGCTCCGCGCATATCCAGCAAAAGTAATCCACACTTTCCACAGGGTTTTCCACAGGATGTTTCCGCGTTTTTCATGCCTGAAGCGAGCTTTCCACATCCCGGCGGGGCCTTCATCCCCAGTTTTGCCCGCGCGTGCATATGCAACGCGAAAAATCCGCGCGATATTCATGCCTTTTCTGTCTTTTTTCGACCTGCTTGCCGGCCGGGCACAAGGAAGGCCCGCTTTCGCAGGGCGAAAACGGGCTGCTTGCTGGCATGCGAGGCGCTTACAGGCCCTGTTTTGGCAAAAAGCGGCGCTGCGTCGCGAGGATGACCAGCGCGATGGCGAAGAGCACGATGATGGAGAGGATGGAAAAGGAGCTGCGGCCGGTGAAGGCCTTCGTGAGCGCATAGAGCATCGGGCCGATGATGGCCGCGAACTTGCCAAAGATTTCGAAGAAGCCAAAGTACTCGCCGGATTTTTCGGGCGGCGTCAGCTTGCCGAAAAACGAGCGCGACAGCGCCTGGATGCCGCCCTGCACCGTACCCACGAGCAAGGCGAGCACCCAGAACAGGATGGTGGAGCGCTGGAGCGCCAGGGTATAGGCAGGCTGGGCATTCCACGCGGCATCGTCGATGCCGGCTGCCGCGAGCGCCGCGTTGATGGCGCTTAAATTGCCGCTTGGCGCAAAGCCTGCGCCCCCTGAGGCAAGCGCGCTGAGCTTGGCCGGGATCTCGGCCCCCTCGATGAGGAAGCCCATGAAAAAACCCACGATGCAGATCAGCATATAGATCGAAACCGCGACGGTGAGCATGTTGAGGCTGCCGATTTTTTGGGCGAAGCGGCTGAAGAGTATGCTGCAGGGGAAGGCCACGATCTGGGTGACGAGCAGGGCGAGGATCATGCCGAGCATGCCCAGGCCAAGCTGCGTGCCGTAGCTCGTGGCCAGGTTGATGATCGTGCCCACGCCGTCGATATAGAAGAAGTAGGCCAGCACGAAAAGGAAAAGAGGCTTGTTTTGAAAGATGGCCTTCCCGGCGGCGAGGGTGTTTTGCAGGGTATGGCGCAGAACGCCTTCCTTGGGCTTTTCGACATAGCTTTCTTG
>JAITTC010000250.1 GCA_031287285.1 Christensenellaceae bacterium | reverse complement strand
GACGGTGCTGCCCCAGGGGATTTTAAAGCTGATATCGTGTAAAATCTCGTTTTCGGGCGTGTAGCAGAAGCTGACGTGCTCAAATGCGATGTCGCCGTCAAGCGGCGCGTCCACGGCGCCCGGGCGGTCTTGCTCGACGGGCGCTGCCAGGATGTAGTTCAGGCGGTCGATCGAAACCCCGGCCTTGCTCATTTCGCTGACCATGCGGCCGAGCTGGCGCACCGGCCAGGACATCATTGAGGTGTAGGCCACGAAGGCGATGAATTGGCCGGGGCTGATTTCGCCGCGCACGGCGCTCATGGTGCCAAGGGCGATCACCACCATCGAAAGCAGCATGGGCACGAAGTCGGAAATGGCCCAAAACCAGCCAAGCGTGCGGCTGAGCCTGACCCAGGCCATGGTGTAAACCTGGTTTTGCCTTTCGAACTTGTCGCGCTCAAAGCGCTCCCTGCCAAAGGCGCGCACCACGCGCACGCCGGTCAGGTTTTCTTGCGCCACGGTCGAGAGATGGCCCTCTTCTTCATCGGCAGCCTGGAACTTGCTGTGAATGCGCCCACCAAAAAAGCAGGAGTAGGCAAAAATGACCGGCACGAAGCCAAGGGCCACGAAGGCCAGGCCGGCGTTCATGGCGAACATGGCAAGCATCGAAAAGCCAACCTGGAACACGATGCGGACCATCTCGACGAGCTGACCCGTGACGAAGTTGCGAACTTGGTCTACATCCGAGGTGCAGCGCTGGATGATATCGCCCGTGCGGTGCCTCGTGTGCCAGGCAAAGGGCAGCTTTTGAATGTGGGAAAAGAGGGTGTCGCGCATGGACTTGACGTAGCGCTCGGAGCCCCTGGTGCTAGCCACGCGGGAAACATAGCGGGCAAGGGCCGCAAGAAGCGCGGTGACGGCGACTGCGGAGGCCATGAGGAAGAGCCCGCTTTGCAGGCTGCGCAGTGCTTCGCCGCCCCCCAAAAGCGCCAAAACGGCGGCGGGCAGGGCAAAGGGCGCATTGCCGATCACCGAATCCACCGTGACGGAAACGATTTGGGGCACGACCATGTCGCAGAACATGACCAGGGCGCTGGAGGCGATGGTTACGAGGAACCAGGGCAGCGCGCCCGGCATAAAGCGCAGGATGAACCGCAGTTTTGAGTGCTTTTCGTTCATATTCGGAGCCCTTGGCGAAGACAAGGCGCGAGGCTTTCGCAAGCCACGCCCAGGCACCTTCGCGCAAAGGGCCTTCGCCCCTTTCGTGCTTTCTTAAAAGGCCAGACAAGCTATCCTAGCATACCATTTTGTTCTGTCAAGAGCGGAGGGGCCGAAAGATTGGCCTTTCAGGGGGCCTGCGCGGCCATGAATTGTATACATTATTAAGATGAAAGGCATAATAGGCTGCCTGACGGGTCGTTTTTTATTGGCTTTGTTTGGGGCTGGAAGGCAGCTGAAAAAGATGATATGATAGGCTGGCGCACAATGAAGTGCGCCGTAATGCTTGGAGGAATGGGAAATGATAAAGGCCCTCGCGCAAAAATTCGATCGGCACCCGCTCTTTCATACGCTGCTTTCGCTGCGCGGCAATCCGCGAATCTGCGTGTATACAGAGCCGCTTTGGGCCATCCCCAATAACCTCTATGCGCCGTATGCCACGCTGTTCATGTTTCAGCTGGGCGTGAGCGATGTGCAGATCGGCTGGATTCTATCGATTGGAATGGTCTGCCAGGCCTTCGCGGCGCTCTTGGGCGGCGTGCTCTCAGATAAATTCGGCAGGCGGCCGACGACATTCATCGTCGATATGCTCGCCTGGTCGCTTCCCTGCCTGATTTGGGCCTTCTCACAAAATGCCGCCTGGTTTTTGGCGGCTGCGGTGATCAACAGCCTCTGGCAGGTGACGGCGACCTCCTGGGGCTGCCTGCTCGTGGAGGATTGCGACCCCAAGCATCTGGTGCATGTCTATACCTGGTGCACGGTCGCGGGGCTGATGGCGGTATTTTTCGCGCCGATTTCCGGCGTTTTGGTCGGGCGCTTTACGCTGATCCCCGTGATGCGCGGGATCTATACCCTAAGCTTTTTCATGATGACGGCAAAGTTCGTTTTGCTCTATGTTTACGGCAGCGAAACCGAGCGGGGCAGGCTTCGCGTGCGGCAGACCAAGGGCAGGAGCCTTTTTTCGCTGACATTGGAATATAAGGGCGTGCTGAAGGCGATCTTTCGGTCGAAACCCGTCCTGGTCGCGCTGAGCGTGATGGTTTTGCTCAACATCACGGCCTTTTTAACGTCGAGCTTCTTCGCGCTCTACATCGTCAACGACCTGGGCGTGCCCGAGGGGCTGGTGGCAGCCTTCCCGATGGTGCGCGCAGCCGTGATGCTGTTCTTCTTCTTTGCCGTGCCGGGCGGCGGGCAGGCGCACTTCAGGCGCAACATGGTCTTGGGGCTTTGCCTGTATATGCTCAGCCAGGTTTTGCTGCTCTTGGCGCCAAAGGGCGGCGGATTTGCGGCTTTTGCCGCTCTGGGGGCCTATATTTTGCTCGAGGCGATGGGCTGCGCGATCGTGATGCCCAGGAAGGATTCGCTGGTCGCCCTGTTCGTCGACCCGGAGGAGCGGGCGCGCATGATGGGACTTCTAACGGTGATCATGCTGGTTTGCTCCACGCCCTTTGGCTGGATTGGCGGGCAGCTCAGCGCCCTCAACCGGATGCTGCCCTTCGCGCTCAACCTGCTGCTGTATCTAGGCTGCGCGCTGCTGATTCTTGGCTCAAAGGCGGTGAAGAAGCAGGACGAGGCTCTGGGCTCATGACGAGGGATCAGGAACTGCTTTTAGGGCATTTGCGGGCCATCGGCTGCCGCTTTGAGCTCCTTGAGCACGAGCCCTGCCGCACGATGGGCGACTGCCTGGCCATCGCGGAGCCGCTGGGGGCCGTGTACCCCAAGAACGTCTTCCTTTGCAACCGCTCGCAGAGCGAGTTCACCCTGCTCCTGCTCGAGCCGCAGCGCCGCTTCGTGACGCGGGAGGTATCGCAAAAGCTCGGCGTGTCGCGGCTGAGCTTCGGGCCGGATGAGAGGCTCGAGGGCTTTTTGCACCTTCGGCCGGGCTCGGTTTCGCCGCTTGGGCTGCTCTTTGAATCGGCAAGGCAGCTGCGCTTTGCGGTGGACGAGAGCCTGAAGTCAGCCGCAAGGCTTTGCTTTCATCCCCTGGATGCCTCGATGACCGTTCTGCTCCGGGGCGACGACTTTTTTGAGCTCTTCTTGCCCTCGATCGGGCGGAAGCCGCTCTTTTTGCATTTAGACGAAGGCTAAACGCGAGGAAGCGCGCCGTGTCGCCCGCCCGCAGAGGCAAAACGCGCGAAATGAAGCGCGAATCGGCGGGAAAGAGGTTTCTAATTTGCAAAATTTGAGCAAATCGCTTGCTCAAAGCGCGCCATGGCTTGCTCGTTTGGGCGCCAAGGTGGTATGATGCGGAGTAAGCCGCCCTAGGTTCAGCGGTTTTCCCGCCCCCGCGCAAAACGCGGGCGCGTCGCGCGAAAAGGAGGATGAGTCCATCCATGAAGCGCAGAGCGATTCAGGCCTTGCCGGCGCTTGCCATCGTGGTGCTGCTGGCGAGCTGCGTCTATTCCCCCAAGATCATCGAGATCAACAGCCTATCCCCGGCCAGCCAGATGGCGGAAGAAACCCCGCCCTTGGATTCCGAAGGGCCGGATGCATTAGGCGAAAGCCCGGAACCGCCCGCGGCGTCCGGCGGCGACACCATCGCCCAAAGGCTTTTGCCGCCGACCGGCTATGTGCGCATCAATGCCCCGGCCGAGAGCTTCCAGAGCTTTTTGCGCAATTACGCCCTGAAGCCAAGCGGAAGCCCGGTTTTGGCCTATGACGGAACCGAGAGGGCAAACGCTGGCGCGGCGGCGGTTTTGAAGGTGGATCTTGGGCAAAAAAACCACGAAGGCCCGGCCGGCGCGGTGCTGCGCCTGGCCGCCGAATATCTCTTTGAGCAGTCGCGCTTTTCGCGCATCAGCTTCACCCTGGGCACCCAGTTCGACTTTAGCTTTGACACCTGGGCAGAGGGGAAAACGCTGCAGGTAGACGGCAACTCGGTCAAGTGGGTATCGGGCGGCGACTCGGGCTCCGGGCGCGATAACTTCACCCGCTATTTGCAGACGCTCTTCCGCTATGTTTCGGTCGATACCCTGAAGAAGGATATGACCTTGATCGAGGACGCGGAGATCAGCCCCATTGAGGCTGGCGATATTTTTCTCGGGGTCGACGCAAACGGCAAGCCAGTCTGTGCGATGGTGGCGGATTTGGTTTCGGCCGGCGCGGGCGGCGGGCGCGCCATGCTGCTTTTAGAAGGCGGCTTGCCCGCGCAGGAGGCGCACATCGTGCAAAACCCCGGCGATTCGGTGCTTTCGCCCTGGTATGAATGCATAAGCGAGGGCAAGATTCAGACGCCGAGCGCGGAACTAGACTTGAGCCAGCGCTACCGGCTCAAGGCCCTGAGCTAAAAAGGCTGCGCGGCCCCGTTTTTTTGACAAAGCGGCCCCAATATGCTACGCTGGCGCCGTGATCGGCGAGAGTGGCTTGGGTCGCTCCTCTTTCAAAAGGGGGAGTGACGGTGGCGATTACGTTATCGGAGCTGCTGCAAATGGTGACGGTAACCGTTTTAATCATCAGATTGGTCATCGATCTGACGAAAAAGAAATAGCCGCACCTTGATCTAAGGCACGGCGCTTCCTGCGAGTTTGAAACAAAGCGAGGAGCGACCGCCCCGTGACAAGGAGCCGCCCTCTGTTGATCACAGAATAGCAAGGCCCCCGCGATCTGTCAAGCGCAGGCGATCAAGCGCCCCCTGAACGGGGAGGCGCTTTTTGATTGCCGCCCAATAGCCAATGCTCTAGCAGCGGCCCGATCGAAGAGGGAGAAAAATTGGAATTGTTTAGGAAGAACGACGCCTGCGATGGCGGTTTTTAAGGTAAAAAGATGAATAGCAGTGAATTATAGAAAGCCAGCATAAAAAAGCAAGGAAAACACCATAGAAAGTCGAAAAATGCATTGCAAACTGGGAGGGGGGGGGTAAAATTGCGATTAAATGGAATGGGGCGTGCGCCGAAGCGGCTTTCGCGGTGGCGTAGGCTGCCCCAAACCGGCGCTTTGCATGCCGAAAGGCAGAAAGGAAAGGGGATTTCATGAAGAAGTGCCTCGCATTCTTGCTGTTTGCCCTGTTGGCGCTCGCCCTGGCGGTGCCGAGCCTTGCCGCGAGCTATACCTACACCATCACCGTGGAAACCGAGGGCGCAGGGGGCGGCGCGGAGCTGCAGCCCCTGGCCATCGCCGAAACCACGGCCGGGAGCCTGAATCTGCGCGCGGGCGCAGGCACCGGCAACAGGTCGCTTGCCAGGCTGCCGAGGGGCACCGAAGTGGTGATTTTTGCCTATGAGGGCGGCTGGGCCTATGTGGCGACCGGCGATGGGCTGGTCGGCTGGGTGAGCACCCGCTATATCCAAATCGTGGCCTCGGTTGCGCCGAGCGAAGCGGCGGGCGGGGCGCCTGCGGCTTCGCCCGCTTCAGCAGGGCCCGCCGGCAGCGCGGTGATCAGCGTATCGCCGGCGCAAAGGGCCGCGGAAGCGCTGAAGAAGGCGGAAGCGGAGCTTGAAAAGGCCAAGGCGAAGGTGAGCGGCTTGGAAACAGAGCTGGAAAAGGCCCTGGCCGCGGCCTTGGATGAGGCCTTGGAAAAGACCCTGGCAGGAGGGAAGCCGGCTTTTGAAGCCATTAAGGCGGAGCTTGAGGTCGCGCAGGCCACGCTGCAGGACCTTGAAGGGTTGATGCGCGGTTTGGAAGAACAGCTTCCTGAGGAGATGCGCGGGGATGATTGGTATACGGCTTATGTGGGCTATGAGGCAGACCGGAACGCCGCGCGGGATGCCATTGCCGAAGCGCAGAGTGAGCTGGATGCAGCCGCTGCGGCGGCCAAGGCCTGGGCCCTCGAGAATGACAAGAACTCATACGAACAAAACGGCTTCCTTGCCAGCGCAAAAAAGGAGCTGGATGCCGCGCAGAAAGCGACAGATGCCGCAAGGGCGGCGGTAGACGCCCTAAAATAGGGCGATATTCACAAAGGCCCCCGGCATAGACCGGGGGCCTTTGCCTGGGTTTTTAGGCCGGGGGGATTTTTCAAAGTTGTTGCAAATTTTTGGCGAGGTGGAAAAGGCCTTGCGTTTGGCGGCCTTCTTCGATATAATGGCAACGATAACTATAGGGAATCGGCTTGAACCGTGCCCTTGCGTTTGGTTTTGGCGGATAGGCGGAAAGGGGTTTTCATAGTGAAGAAGAGAGTTCTCGTATTCAGCCTTGTGGCGGCGCTGCTGCTGGCCTTCTGCGCGATGCCTGGTTTTGCGGCGTCCCGTGGTGCTTATGGCGGCTGGGTCGGCGGACTGCCCAGCATCAGCGGCAAGGTTTACGGCGGCGTCGTGGGCGGTCTGCCCAGCGTCAGCGGTGGCAAGGTCTATGGCGGCGTGGTCGGCGGCTTGCCCGGCATCAGCGGCAAGGTTTACGGCGGCGTGGTTGGCGGCT
>JAITTC010000060.1 GCA_031287285.1 Christensenellaceae bacterium | reverse complement strand
GGCCGTGGCACGGCTTTATGCCCAGGGCGATCGGCAGCGCCTGCGCGAAAACGTCAAGCTCACCCTCGTTTCGACCATGGCCTTTTCGATGCTCGCCCTGGCCGTGTTCGTTTCCCTCGCCTCACCCCTGATGCTGAGCCTTTATCGCTCGGCCCAGGCGGCGACGCTCCTTCTTTCGCTCGCGCCGATCCTGCCGCTGCTCTATCTCGATTCCATCGCGGATGCCCTCTTAAAGGGCATCGGGCGCCAGCGGCTCTGTCTCTATGTCGAGATTGGGGACTCGATCCTGCGCCTTTCCCTCACGCTTTGGCTCGTTCCGCGCCTCGGCCTTCGGGGGCTCATCCTGGTCATCTCCATTTCCACGCTCCTGACCTGCCTTACCCGCGTCTATGCCCTGCTGCGCGCCTGCGCGCTGCGCTCAAACGCCTTGCTGGCCGTCATCCACGCGGCCTCGCCCTCCATCATCAGCGCCGCGGCAGCCTGCCTGGCAGGGCTTGCCGCTGCCTCGCTGCCCGATCTGCCGCCCCTACCAAAGACCATCCTGGGCCTTTGCTGCGCAGGGCTTGCCTTCGGCATCTTTTACGCATTTTTAAGCCTTTTTTACCGCAAGCGGCACGAAAAGGCGGTCTATCGCTTCCGCTGAGCGCCCGCCCTTCTGCTTGGCGCGTTTCCCTTTCCGCTTCGATATGATAAAATGCCCTTGGGCCTGCCTAAAAAACAAACAGGCCCGCACAAGGAGGTCGTTGCGGTGAAGGTTCTTCTCATCGGCGGCGCCAAGTTCATCGGGCCGGCCGCCGCGCGGCATCTGGCAAAGGCCGGCCACGAGCTCACCCTGCTTCACAGAACGCACAGCCCCGAACTCCCCTATTGCCAGCTGAAGGGGGATTGCGAGCGCGTGGGCGACCTCTATCGCGCGCTGGAGCTTACGCAGCCCGAGCTGCTCCTCCACACGACGGCCATGTTCGAGCGCCAAATAAAGGCCCTTGAGCAGGCGCTATCGGGCAGAAGAACCCGCATCGTGCTCCTTTCCAGCGCGGACGTATACAAGGCGTTCGAGGTCGTGAATCGGCTTTCAGACGCGCCCCTTCAACCGCTGCCCCTTTCGGAGGGCTCGCAGCTTCGCGACCTGCGCTACCCCCATCGCGGGCGCTCGAACTTGGACATCGCGCAGGACTATGAAAAGATCCTCGTAGAGAGCGCAGCGCTCGAAAGCCCCGTCATGGACGCGACCATCCTGCGCCTGGGCATGGTCTATGGGCGAAACGACCCGAACCATCGCTTTTTAGAGCGGGTCCAGTCGATGGCCAGGGGTGAGCCGCGAATCGAACTGCCCAAGGCGATGGCTGATTTCCGCGCTTGCCTGTGCTATGTCGAGGACATCGCCCATGGCATCCGGCTGGCTGCCGAGAGCCGCGCTGCCGGCGAAATCTATAACCTAGCCGCGCAGGAAACCCTGACCGAAGCGGAATGGATCCGGCGAATCGCGAGGCTGACGGGCTGGAAGGGGGAGCTCGTCCTAACCGGGGACGCCGCGCTTCCGGATGGCTTGAATCCGGCGCAGCACCTCGTTTTGGATAGCTGAAAAATACGGCGGAGCTTGGGCTACGAGGAGCTTCATCCCATCGATGAGGGGCTTTCTGAAGCCGTCCGCTGGGAGCTCAGCGGCCTTTCTATTTGACCGAATCCCTTGGCAAACAGACCTTTTTTCGCGTGGGGAAGAAGGGCTGAAATCCCAAACGCAGCCGCCTTTTAACCCTCTTGGGCTTGGGAAGGGGCTGCCTACCGGGGCGGCTTTGCAGCTTTTAAGGGCGTAAGGAGAGCACCACGCAGCCCTCCAAGCTTTCGATTTCGTGCCTCCGCTCAATCTCGCACAAAACCAGAAATTGCAATGCCTCCATTTCCCCTTCTACTCTGCCTTGACCTGGGCCAAGCACCCGCTTCTGGGGGCAGCACCCTCGGCCGGTTCTCTGCCGAGCGGTTTGGAGCTGCCCCTATCCCCTGCAGATGGAGCGCGGACTAGCCCGCCGCGCCTATATTTAGCCGCTTCGGCTTGATTCCCGTGAGCTTTTTCCGGCATGGAGGAGGGTTTTTCAAGATAGTAGAAAATCGAAGCGCTTCAGTATTTTTAGGCTTGTTTTCACCGCTCCAATGTGCTGTACTATCTACAGGCATGATGCGAATGGCCCTTTGCAATCGCTATCACCCAGCGCCGAAAGAGTGGCCGCATCGCGCAAGGCGCTCTATGCTCTTGACGATAAAAGCAGCAGGCAAAGTAGAATTTGCAACAAAGAGGTTCTGTATGATGAACGATACGAATAGCAGACATTTTATTCTTCGCAGGAGCAAAAAGGCGATTATTGCGAGTTTTGCTATTGTCGAACCGGTGCTGATAGCCATTCTGTTTTTCTTAATCTATATGTGGATAGACACAAAGGGCAATGCCGTGCTGCATGAAAGCGTCAACTTTCCTTTTGCGTTTTTTACACTTGCGTTGATAGCGGTGTTTTTTCATTGTGCGTTGCTCATGGGCTTGTGCTACAAGCTGATTGCTGACGACGACAAAATAGAAATTCACAGGTTTTTGCGACCAACAAAGGCTTTTTGCTTTTCTGATATAAAAGAACTGCGCGACGTAACCATCCGAAAGGGTCATTTAGTAGGCGGCTATGGCGTGCGAGATTTCGCGCTTATCAGCCAAGAAGGTAAACGCTTGGGCTACATCAAATCAAACGACAGGAATTACGGTTTGTTTGTGAGAAGATTCAAAGCGACAAGGTGAAACAAAGAAGGTTGTGTATTATTATAACGGTTCGCTAAATTCCAGTTTGCCGGGCGGCCGGGCTTTCCCTCGCCGCATTGGCCTATGAATAGGCCGCTCTCGGCAGCGCTCCTGGCCGCCAGGCCGCCATTTCAGGGCATAAAAGGGGCGCTAAACGCCGCCTCACGCCCTCTTCTATGAAAGCCGCGTGCCGGGCCCTTTTGATGAAAACCCGCGCCGACCTGCCTTTCGCAGATCGGCGCGGGTCGGTTAGCCCTTCTTGTTGCCCAAAAGGGCGATCTACTGCCCTTTTCGCTGTGCCTGCGCCCTTCTTTGGGCGTCCGCCGTCTCGCGGCGAAGCGCCGCGATCTCGTCCTTCGCCTTGAAGAGCTCATCGGCCAGGTTCAGCGCGGTCAAGACCACCAGGCGCTGCTCGCTCATCAGCGCGTCATAGCCGATTTCCTCCATGCGCCTATTGACGTAGGCAGCGACGCGCTGCATATACTCCTCGCTTTCCTTGCCAACGAGGATGTAGTCCATGCCGCGCACCTGCACGACGGCCCGATTCCTTGCTTCCGCCACGATCAACCCTCCTAAAACCGCATTCCCACCTTAGTATGATTCTATCGCGGCGGCGCAATTCCTCCAAGCTTCGCTAAAATCCATTTACGCGCGCAAAACGGCGCCGAAACGCTCCTTCGCGGCGTGCAGGCACTTCTCGACAGCCTGGTTGATTTCCTGCTCGGTCAGCGTCCTGTCGGGCGCGCGCAGGGTAATCGAAATCGCCACGGATTTGCTGCCCTCGGGCACCGGCGCGCCGCGGTAGATGTCAAAAAGCTTCGCCTGCTCCAGCAGCGCGCCGCCGGCTTTTTCAATTGATGCGATCAAATCGCCGACCAGCACCTCTTCGCCAACCACCAGCGCCATGTCGCGCTCCACCGCAGGGAAGCGCGGCGCGCCCTTGACCGAACCCAGCGCCTCCGCGCAAAGGTCGAGGTTCGTCAGGTCGATTTCCGCCACATAGGCCCGCTTGCTCAGGCGGAAATTCTCTTGCACGCCTGGGTGAACTTCGCCAAGGGTGGCAAGCTCCAGCTTGCCCCGCGCCGCCACGGCGCCGCGCCCCGGGTGCAGGTAGCTCTTGCCCGATCGCTTCCAGGCCGGGTTTTTGACGCCGAAGCGCTCAAAGATCGCCTCGACGATCCCCTTCAGGCGGTAAAAATCCGCCTTTTCACCATAGAGGCCGATGCAGAGCGCGGGCCTTTGCTCGGGCAGCTCCTCGCCAAGCGGCAGGGACTTGGGCAGATACTGGCTGCCCAGCTCGAAGGTGAGCATCTCTTCAACCGAGCGGCTCATATTCAGGCCCAGCACCTGCAAAATCGAGGGAACGAGCGTGGTGCGCATCACGGAGTATTCCTCGCCAAGCGGGTTTTGCAGCCTGGCGCTGAGGCGCTCCGGCGCATCTGCAGGCAGGCAAAGAAGGTCGTACCACCTGGGCGCGATGAAGGCGAAGGTCACGGATTCGAGCGCGCCCATGCCCAGCAGCAGGGCGCGCAGCTCGGCGGCCCTGGCCAGGGTTCTACCCTCGCCGCCCGCCTTGGTTTCGCCGCGCATGAGGGTCGTTGGGATCTTATCGTAGCCATAAAGCCGCAAGATCTCTTCCGCGATGTCGGCCGCGATGCGAAGATCCTGCCGGTGCACGGGCGGCAGGCAGAGCAGGCTCTCGCCCTTGATGGTGGTTTGAATCTGCAGGGTCTCTAAAATGGCCTTCATCTCACTTGGCGGCACGGCGATGCCCATCAGGGTCTGCAAATAGCTGATTTTCGCCTCGACGGGTTCGATTTTAACGGGATTTGGGTAAAGGTCGATCAGCCCGTCCACCACTTCGCCGGCGTGCAGCTCTTCGACGAGCTGCACGGCGCGTTCGAGGGCGAGCAAGGTAATCTCGGGGTTCACGCCGCGCTCGAAGCGGCCCTGCGCCTCGGTTCTAAGCCCCAGCGCGCGGCCCGTCTGCCGAATCGAAGCCCCCTGGAAGCAGGCTGACTCGAACAGCACCTCTTTCGTGCCCTCGGTGATCTCGGAACCCTCGCCGCCCATCACGCCGGCCAGGCCAGTCGCGCCCTCCGCGTCGGCGATCACCAGCATGTTCTCGGTCAGCTCCCTGTCTTTGCCATCCAGCGTGCGGATGCTCTCGCCCTTCCTCGCCCTGCGCACGATGATCTCGGCGCCGCGCACGGACTGCAGGTCGAAGGCGTGCATGGGCTGGCCGAGCTCCAGCATCACGTAGTTGGTGATGTCGACGATGTTGTTGATGGGGCGGATGCCGCAGGCGTTGAGGCGCAGCCGCATCCAAAGGGGCGAAGGCTCTATTTTGATGTTGCGCACCACGCGGGCCGCGTAGCGCGGGCAAAGCTTCGCATCCTCGACGCGGATTTTGACCCGCTCGCGGATGTTCCCGCCGGAACCTTTCACCGCGATTGCAGGCGCCCTTGACCTGCCCCCGGCAGCAGCAGCCGCCTCGTGCGCAAGCCCCACGACCGAGAGGCAGTCCGGCCGGTTGGCCAGGATCTCAAAGTCGAAGATCGTATCGTCAAGGCCCAGGATCGGGCGAATATCCTCGCCCGGGGCATGCTCGCCGCTTAGAATGAGCAGCCCGCGGTCCGCATTCGAGGGATAGACCTCCTTGGGCACGCCGAGCTCCTCGCCCGAGCACATCATGCCGTTTGAATTCTCGCCCCGAAGCTTGCCCTTCTTGATCTTCACGCCGCCCGGCAGCAGGGATTGATCCAGAGCGGTGGGCACGAGGTCGCCCTCCTTCATGTTCTGCGCGCCGGTCACGATCTGGATGGTTTCATCGCCCACGTCGACCTGGCAGATCCAAAGGTGATCGGAGTTCGGGTGGCGCTCCATCTGAAGGATCCTGCCCACCACGACGCGCTGCACTTCATCCGCGAGGCTTTTCGTTTCCTCAATGGCGTTGCCCGCGGCAATCATGCGCCTTTCAAACTCTTTTGGGCTCAAATCCCCCAAATCCACATAGGATTTCAGCCAATTCAGCGATACCAGCATGGTCTACAGCCTCCCCTTCGAGAATTGCGCCAGGAAGCGGCTGTCGTTCTCATAGAACAGCCGCATATCCGGCACGTTGTATTTGAGCATGGCCGCGCGCTCGACGCCGATGCCGAAGGCAAAGCCGGTGTATTTTGTGGAATCGATGCCGCACAGCTCCAAAACCCGGGGGTTCACCATGCCGGAGCCCAGCACCTCGACCCAGCCCGTGCCCTTGCAAACGCGGCAGTTTTCGCCGCTGCCGCCGCAGGCGGGGCAGCTCACGTCGACCTCGGCAGAAGGCTCTGTGAAGGGGAAGAACGACGGCCGGAAGCGCACCTGCACGCTTTCGCCAAAGACCTCCCTCGCAAAGACGGCCAGCGTGCCCTTTAAATCGGCCATGGTGATGCCCTCGTCCACGACGAGCCCCTCGCACTGGATGAACGCCGGGGAATGGGTTAAATCGAGCTCGTCTGCCCTGTAGACCCTCCCCGGGCAGATGATGCGAATGGGGGGCTTTTGCCCCAGCATCGTCCGCGCCTGCACGGGCGAAGTATGGGTGCGCAGAAGGATATTCTCGCTGAAATACAGGGTGTCTTGCGCGTCCCTGGCGGGGTGGTTCTTGGGTATGTTCAGCAGCTCGAAGTTGAAGTGGTCCAGCTCGATTTCGGGCCCTTCCTCTACCCGGAAGCCCATATTCACGAAGGTCTTCACGATTTTTTCCATCGTGCTCATCAAGGGGTGCGCGGCGCCCGCCGGCAGCGCTTCGCCGGGCGCCGAGATGTCGAGGGTTTCGGCCTTTATTCTCGCCCCCTTCTGCGCGCTTTCGATCGCCGCCGACTTTTGGGTCAGCGCGCCCTCGATCTCTTCGCGCAGGGCGTTGACCTTCTGGCCAAAGGCCGGGCGCTCCCCTGGGCTCAGCTGGCCCATCGAGCGCAGGATGGCGGTCAGTTCCCCCTTGCGGCCCAGGACCTGCACGCGAAGCTGCTCGATTTCAGCCTCGTTGGAGGCGCCTCCGAGCTTTTTTAGGGTTTCCTCACGAATCGAAGTCAGTGCGTCCATTAAAACTCCTCCTAAGCTCCCTTTAAACCTTCAAAATTGATGCAAAAAGGCCCGCATCCCGAATGCCTCCGGGACGCGGGCCGCGTGGTACCACCCTGATTCGCCGCCCCTGCTTTGAGCAAGGCCGGCCTCTTCGCGCGATAAGGGGCGCTGAAAACCCTTCCGGCTCCCACGCGTGAAATTCGGCCTGTTCCCCTCGCGGAAGCACGCTCGCAGCCGGGGGCGGCTTCTCTCTTGACGCGATTTTGGGGGCTTTGGGCTTACTGGTCGCGGATCCTCGCCGGATGGGGCCATTTTAGCACAGAGCGCCTGGAAAAAGAAGCTTCTGGCATAAAACTTTACAAAACGCGGGGCGGTTCCTCTTCGTAGCTCTTCTTTTCCTTGTGCTCCTTCTTTTCGCCCGCCTCGCCGCACTTGCAGCAAAGCTCCTTCATGTCTTCGATGATGGTGGGCACCAGCTCGATCAGCCTTTCCACCGGGCTGTCGTGCTGGGCCGGCAGCATCTTGATCTGGCCGTTGGCCGCGATGAGGAAGCCCACCGGGGAAACGCTGACGCCAGCGCCCGTGCCGCCCGCAAAGGGCATCACGCCCATGTTCTGCGTGGGCGAGGCCGGGATGGTGGTGTATTCGCCGCCCCCCGCCACGAAGCCGAAACTAACCTTTGAAATGGGGATGATCGTCGTGCCGTCCGGCGTCTGCACGGCGTCGCCGATCACGGTGTTGACATCCACCATCTCCCTTAAGTTCTCCATGGTGGTGCCCATGATGCTCTCAATCGGGTGAGCCATTGTTGAAGCGCTCCCTTCCAACTTTCGATTAGGCAGCTAAACGCCGCTGCCATAATATGCCCGCTTTTTGCGGAAATCATGCAGCTTCCCTCGATTTCGAGCACATCGCGGTTAAAGTCCGGCTTAATTTCGATTTTTGACTGCAGGCCTCTGCCGCCGCCCAGCCACAGCGCCCAAACGCCGCTTAAAAGCGAAAGGAACAGCCCGCAAAGCGCCGCGGTTGCGGCCGCGTCGCCGCGCAGGCCCAGCAGCATCTCGCCCCGCAGCCGCCGCAGCTTCGCCGTTTTTCGCATCCGCCTCAAAAAGCGGCTCAAGAAGCGGCTCTCCTCCTCTTTTCGCGGCAAATGATAGAGCTTTTGCGAAAAACCCTTGCGAATCCAGCCGCCGAGCAGCCAAAGCTCCACGCGGTAACGCAGCTTCAGCCCTTCGGCCCGCACCTTCACCGTCATATAGTTTTGCGAGTTCCAGATCAGCGCCAGAAAAAACAGCGCGCATACCGCCCAAACCAAGGCGTCACCCCCGCTTCCTCCGCAGGTTTCCCGGCTGTAGTTTCCCCCACATGTGTGGGTTTCATACGCGGCGGCGCAATTTGCAAAACCGCAGATGTTGCCGATTTGTAATTATTCCTGTCGTTTACTAGATGATCTTGTCGTTTACTAGCGAAAGTGCTATACTGTCTCCCATAATTTATATTGCCTTTTAAGGCAGAAAGGGGGAAGTTTTTCATGAAAAAGCTTCTTGCTCTCATTCTGGTGGCCTTGCTGTGCTTGGCCATGGCGGCACCCGCCCTCGCGGCCGACGAAGTCGGCGCCGTCGTCACCGCTCGTGCCTTGAATCTGCGCTCCGGCGCCGGCACGAACCATTCCATCCTGGGCAGCTACCCGCGCGGCACCCTGGTGAGCGTAGAGAGCATCACCGGCAGCTGGGCCAAGGTCGCCTTGCTGGGCGCTAACGGCGAGCACATCGAAGGCTGGATGTATACCGGCTACCTCGCTCTGACCAACGTCGATCTCGGCGATGAGGCCGTTGCGACTGACGGCGTCGAGAGCAGGGTTTTGCCGCAAGGGGAAGCAGATATGATCGTCGCGAAGACCGAAAAGGAGGCCCAAAAGGAGGACTTGGAGAAGACCAAGAAGGGAAATGCCGAGAAAAAGCCGAAGCCTATACTGGAGCGCTAATAAAGGCGTCAAGAAAGGCGAAAGGCCATCGGGTCCTATTGACGTTGCTAAAGCAGCGGCGAAGAACACACCACCGGGTTCTCTTGGAGCTGAGGCCATAAAGCTTTCGATTCTGTAGACGTTCAGAAGGGGCCCATGGGCGACCATGGGCCTTTTTTATGCCCAAAAACCCTCTTCTTGGCTGCTCCCACTTGGCTGCTTCTGCGAAAGCCCATGGCAAAACGCGCGCCGGCAACCGCAAGAGCCCTTCCTCACTACCCATAACGCCCTTTCCTCGCCACCTTCCTCGTCATTGCGAGGAGCGCAGCGACGCGGCAATCGCAATGACGAAAGGAGTGGCCCTTCCACGCCACCCACAACGCCCCTTCCCCGTCATTGCGAGGAGCGCGCGCGACGAAGCAATCCAGAAAAAACGCAGTGACCTCTTCAAAAAGGGGAACGCTGGATTGCTTCACCGTCATTGCGAGGAGCGCAAGCGACGAAGCAATCCAGCAAAAACGCAGTGGCCTCTTCAAAAAGGGGAACGCTGGATTGCTTCACCGTCATTGCGAGGAGCGTAGCGACGCGGCAATCGCAATGACGGATGCGGCGGCCCTTCTTCGTCATTGCGAGGAGCGCAAGCGACGAAGCAATCCAGCAAAAACAGCGTGCATACCGCCCAAACCAAGGCGCCACCCCCGCTTCCTCCGCAGGTTTCCCGGCCGTAATTTCCCCCACATGTATGGGCTTCATACGCGGCTGCGCAATTTGTAAAGGCCGCGAAGCGCCGCCGCTTGCCGACCGTTTTTGGCGATTAAAAACGAAACTTGCAATTAAATGAAAGCGTGCTATACTAATCCCGTAAAATCATCTTGCCTATCAAGGCAGAAAGGGGAAGTTTTTCATGAAAAAGCTTCTTGCTCTTGTTCTGGTTGCTCTGCTGTGCCTGGCCATGGCAGCCCCCGCCCTCGCCGCCGATGAAGTCGGCGCCGTCGTCACCGCTCGCGCCCTGAATCTGCGCTCCGGCGCCGGCACGAACTATTCCATCCTGGGCACCTACCCGCGCGGCACCGTGGTGAGCGTAGAGAGCATCACCGGTAACTGGGCGAAAGTCATCTTGCTGGGCGATGACGGCGAGCTCGTCGAAGGCTGGATGCATATCGATTACCTTAGTCTGGTCGTAGTCGATCTTGACGATGAGGTCGTTGCGGATGACGGCGTCGAGAGCAAGGTTCTGCCGCAGTCGGATGGCGTATAAGCTTCATTAGGCATTCAGAAGAGGCTCATGGGCGACCATGGGCCCTTTTTATGCCCAAAACCCTCGTCATGGCAAGGAGCGCACGCGACTGCCTTTCTTCGTCATTGCGAGGAGTGCACGCGACGAAGCAATCCAGCAAGAACGCGCAAGGGCTTCTTCAAAAAGGGGAACGCTGGATTGCTTCACTGTCGTTCGCAATGACGAAAGGAGCGCGCGATGAAGAAGTAATCGCAACGCCGGCAAGGGCAGTAAATGCAACGAGCCTTCCACGTCATTGCGAGGAGCATAAGCGACGAAGCAATCCAGCAAGAACGTGCAAAGGCTACTTCAAAAAAGGGGACGCTGGATTGCTCCTTCGTCATTGCGAGGAGCATAGCGACGCGGCAATCGCAATGACGAAAGGTGTCGCGGCGTATTGGCGCAAGCCCTTTCTGGCCGTCAAACAACATCTTCTCCGAAGGCCGATCCCTTTTTGGTCCAAAACGGGCGCGATGAAAATATGATATAATGAGCCAAAGAACAGCACGGAGGGGAATTTGATGATCACCGGCGTTTGCCTCAACCCCTGCATCGACAAGACGGTGCATATCGAGCGCTTCGAATACGGCGGCATGAACCGCATCCGCTCCTCGCGGATAGACGGCGGCGGCAAGGGCATTCACATCGCGCTGGGCGCGCAAAAACTTCAAATGCAGAGCCTTGCCATCGGCTTGATCTATGAGGCGAACCGCCATCTGGTGACCGACAGGCTCGACGCCGCGGGCGTGCCGTACCGCTTTGTGAGCGCCCCGGGCGAAATTCGCACCAACCTCAAGATCTTCGATGAGGAAAAGGGCGTAGTCACTGAGGTCAACGAGGCGGGGCCGCAGGTGAGCGAAGAGAGGCTGCTTTCGCTGCGGCAGCTTTCGAGCGAGGCAGCGAGGGAATCGCGGGCAATGGTGTTCACGGGCTCGCTACCGCCCGGCGCACCCAACGATTTTTATCAAACGCTGATCGAGGAAGCGGGCAGCTGCGCCTTCCGGGTGCTGGACGCGGAGGGCGAAAGGCTCAGGGCAGGCCTTTTGGCAAGGCCGGAGCTCATCAAGCCCAACAGCTATGAGCTCGAAACCCTAACAAGAAAAAAATTGTCATCCCTTGACGATCTGCGCCTGGCCGCTGTACACTCCATTGGGATGGGAGCGGGGCTCTGCTGCGTAACCATGGGCTCGGGCGGCGCGCTGCTCACCGATGGGAAGCGCTGCGTTTATGCCCCGAGCGTTGAGGTGCCTGTGCGCTCAACCGTCGGCGCGGGCGACAGCGTGGTCTGCGGGCTGCTCTACGCCTTGCTTGGCGGCGCCGACCTTGCGGAAGCCCTGCGCACAGGCGTTGCGGCGGGCACGGCGGCGGTGATGAGCGAGGGCACGCAGCTCTTTGACAGGGCAGGCTTTGAGGAAATGCTAAAAAGGGTTAAAATCCAAGAACTATAAGGGGCGAGAGGAAATGGCGAGGATCGGGTTGCTCGGCCATGGCGTCGTGGGCGGCGGCGTGGCTGAGATTCTTCTAAAAAATGCGGAGCTCTTAAAAGGGCGCGTGGGGCAGGGGCTTGAGCTTGCCGCAATCTGCGACCTGCGCGACTTTTCGGCGCTCCCTTACGCAAGCCTGTTCACGAAGGACGCGCAAGCGCTGCTGGCAAGGCCGGATATCGACATCGTGGTGGAGTGCATGGGCGGCGTGGAGCCCGCACGGAGCTTCGTTTTACGGGCCATCGACAGCGGCAAGCATGTGGTGACCTCGAATAAGGCTCTCGTGGTGGCAGCCGGCGAAGAGATCATCCAAAAGGCCGCCGAAAAGGGCGTGCGCTTCCTCTACGAGGCCAGCACGGGCGGCGGCATCCCGGTCATCGGGCCGCTGCGGCAGAATCTCGCGGCCAACCACATCGGCAGCATCGCGGGCATCTTAAACGGCACCACGAACTATATCCTCACCAGGATGCGCGACGGCGGCGCCTCCTTCGCGGCGGCGCTTGAAGAGGCCCAGCAGAAGGGCTATGCGGAGCAAGATCCCGCGGCGGACGTGGAGGGCGACGATGCCCGCCGCAAGATCTGCATCCTTTGCCATGTGGCCTTCGGCAGCCCCCTGAGCGATGAGGGGATGTTTACCGAAGGCATCACCCTGCTCGAAAAGCAGGATATGCTCTACGCCCGAGAACTCGGGCGCAGCGTGAAGCTTATCGCCCTGGGCGAAAGGGTGGAGGGCGGCTTCAGGGCCTCGGTGGCGCCTGCCATGCTGCCGGGCGACCACCCCTTGGCCGGTGTCAGCGATGTATTCAACGCGGTGCTGGTCAATGGCGACATGGTGGGCGACGTGCTCTTCTATGGGCGCGGCGCCGGCCAGCTGCCCACGGCCAGCGCCATCGTGGGCGATATTGTAGACATCGCCCTGCACCCCTCTGACAGGGCCATAGAGCCGCCCGCGCCCCTGCGCTGCCTCGATGCGCTCTCGGGTCAAGTGCGGCTGTTTTCGCGGGTTTTATGCCCGCTGACCCCCGGCGCCCAGCAGGAGGTCGAGGGTCTCTTCCCCGGCGCGCGCTTGGTGACCGTGGAAGGCGAGGCCTTCGCCGAGGAATTCGCGCTCATCACCGAAGAAGGTGTCGAAAGCGAGCTTCGCGCGCGGTTTGAGCGCTTCGATCTGCCACATGGCGCGGTCATTCGGTATATTAGCCCCTAAAGCGCCGCTCTGCTCCGCGGCCTCGCCACCAAATTCCGAGCTCCCCACTTAAATGAGCGGTCGCCGTGCCTATATAGCCGGTGCAGCCGCTCTTTTTGCGCGAACCTTCGGAAATCCCCCTTTGACAAGCCGCGGGCCGCGCAGCCGTCTTGTCATTACGGTTGCCTTGCCGCGACATCTTTCGTCATTGCGATTGCCACGTCGCTACGCTCCTCGCAATGACGAAGAAGGGCTGTCGTATTTACTGCCTCCACCGCCATTGTGCCTGTTGTAGCGTAGCGCTCCCACGAAGACGAAGAAGTCACGCTGTGCCCTTGCGGCCGCTGCTCCTTTCGCCATTGCGATTGCCGCGCCGCGATGCTCCTCGCGGGTGACGAGAGAGGTGGCGAGGAAAGACGTTGCGGGTGGCGAAGAATGCCGTATCCGTCATTGCGAACGGCAGTGAAGCAATCCAGCGTCCTCCTTTTTGAAGAAGCCTTTGCGCGTTGTTGCTGGATTGCTTCGTCGCTTGCGCTTCTCGCAATGACGAGGAAGGGCCGTCGCATCCGTCATTGCGATTGCCACGTCGCTGCCTCTTTCGTCATTGCGAACGACAGTGAAGCAATCCTGCGTCCACCTTTTTGAAGAAGCCTATGTGCGTTCTCGCTGGATTGCTTCGTCGCTACGCTCCTCGCAATGACGAAAAAGGGCCGTTGCATGCGCTGCCTTCGCTCGCTGTTGCGGTTGCTTTGCTTCATCGTGGTGGCGCTCCTTTCGTCATTGCGATTCCCACGTCGTAGCGCAGCTCTCGTCATTGCGGTCGCTTTGCTGCACTCCTTTCGCCATTGCGATTGCCGCGCCGCGTGCACTCCTCGCAAGGACGAGGAAGCCACGTTGCATCGTCGCGACCGCCA
>JAITTC010000084.1 GCA_031287285.1 Christensenellaceae bacterium | reverse complement strand
ATCGCGGACTTCGTGGCGGATCTCAGGGCTTCGACGCCCTCGCAGGCCGCGGAGCTGGCCGTGCCGGACCTAAGCTCCGCGATGCTACTGCTCGATTCGCTCAGTGCGAGGCTGAACCGCAGCATCGCGCGCGAGCTGGCCCTGCGCGGGCAGCGGCTCCATGCGGCTCGCCTGCGGCTTTCGCCCGCGGGGCTCCAATCGTCGCTTAGCCTTAGGCAAGAGCGTCTGCGGGCCCTGCAAGAGCGGCTAAGCTTGAGGATATTGGGCCTTTTTGGGCAAAAAGAGCAGGCAATCGCCGGCCTGCGGGGCAGGCTGGAGGCCTTGAGCCCCCGCCTGGTGCTCGCGAGGGGCTACGCCATCGTTTCCGACGAGGATGGAAGGGCTCTCCATGCGCCGCCGCCGCCCGGCAGCCTGGTTTTTGCCAGGCTAAATGAGGGCGCCTTTCGCGCAAGGGTGCTGCAGCGCGAAGAGAAGCAGCTGCAAATCGGCTTTTTAGATGAGGTGAACGAAGATGCCCAGGCAGACTAAGACCGAAAAGCAAAAGGGCTTCGAGGAAGGGCTTTTAGAGCTGGAGCGGATCCTATCGAGCATGGAAGGCGGCGAGCTGCCCCTCGACGCAGCCATAGCCGCCTACGAAGAGGGCGCAAAGCTTGCCTTGGAGCTGGAATCGCAGCTCAAGGCCGGGCAGGCGAAGGTCGAAAAGCTGATGAAGGATAAAAGCCGCGTTCCCTTCGGGGAAGACGGCGAAATCGAAGCATGATCATTAAGCAAAAGGGAGGCCGCAGCCTTTGAGCGGGAGCAATTTTCTTGCGATGTTCCAAAACGCGATCCTCCTGCCGGCGGGCATTGGCTGGTTCAGCGCGCAGCTCTTAAAGGGCGTGCTGATTCTCGCCCTGCATCGCCGCATCGACTGGGCGCGCTTCACCGGCACGGGGGGCATGCCCTCTTCGCACACCGCCTTCGTGGTGGGCGCTGCCGCGTCCCTGGGGCTGCACTATGGCTGGAACAGCCCGCTCTTTGCGCTCGGCGCGGTGCTCGCCATCATCGTGATGTATGACGCGGCCGGGGTGCGGCGCGCGGCTGGTCGCCATGCGGCGCGCATCAACCAGATCATCGAAAGAATGACCGCTTCCGGCAACTTCGAGCTAAAGCCGGAAGAATTAAAGGAGCTGCTCGGCCACACGCCGCTGGAGATCCTGGCAGGGGCGCTGCTCGGCGTGCTGATCGCCGTAGCCTGTTCTTAAACGCAAAAGGAATAGAAGGGGGAAGGGAGCCATGGCGGCTTGGGTTTGCCCGACTTGCGGGCGGGAATTCAAAATCCGCGACCAGCATCATTTCTGCGAGCCACTTACGGGCATCGGCGAATACATCGAGGCGCAGCCGGAGGAAATTCGCCCCAGGCTTTATGCTCTGCGCGAAACCATCCGCCAAAACGCCCCGAAGGCGACCGAAAGGATCGCCTGGCGGATGCCGACCTTCTGGCAGGGCGAGAACCTGATTCATTTCGCCGCGTTTAAAAAGCACATCGGCATTTACCCCGGCGAAGAAGGCGTGCGCGCCTTCGCGGAGCAGATCGAAAAAGCAGGCTTCAAGTCGAGCAAGGGCGCAATCCAGTTGCCGAACGAAAAGGAACTGCCTCTTGAATTCGTCGCGGAGCTCACGCGATTCCGCGTAAGGGCTGCGGAGGGGAAGGAATGAACGACAGGACCTACCATTTCGAGGCGGTCATCCAGAGTGCCGAGGGCAAGGGCGGGGCCTTTGTGGCCTTCCCGCATGACGTGCACAAGGAGTTCGGCAAGGGCCGCGTGCGGGTGCGCGCGACCTTCGACGGCGAACCCTACGACGGCAGTTTGGTCAATATGGGCCTGAAAAACGAGGATGGCGGCGTATGCTACATCATAGGCGTGCTTCGGGCCATTCGCGAAAGGATCGGCAAGCAGCCGGGCGACATGGTGCGCGTCACCCTTCGCGAGCGCGGCTGATCTGCGGAAGAGATAGGCGAAGCCTGAAGCCCGGCGAAAAGCGCTCGATTTTGTTCGGACGCTTTTTTGATGCGGGAAGAGACGAAGCATGCAAGGAAGGAAGGGGCCTTATGCGCAAGGTATTGACCATTGCGGGCTCGGATTCGAGCGGCGGCGCGGGAATTCAGGCCGATCTCAAGACCATTGCCGCGCACAGGATGTATGGGATGAGCGCGATCACCGCCCTAACGGCACAGAACACGATGGGGGTTTTCGGCATCCGAGAGACGGAGCCGAGCTTCGTCGCCCAGCAAATAGACGCCGTGTTCAGCGATATCCTTCCGGATGCGGTGAAGATCGGCATGGTGTCGTCAGCCGGGATCATCGCCGCCATTGCGGAAAGATTGCGGCATTACGGGGCGGAAAAGGTCGTGCTCGACCCCGTAATGGTTTCAACCAGCGGAAACAAGCTGCTGCTGGATGATGCCAGGGGCGCTCTGGTCCGCGAGCTTTTCCCCTTGGCGAGCGTGGTCACGCCCAACATCCCCGAGGCGGAGCTCCTGTCGGGCCTTGCGATCCGCGGCAGGGAGGGAATGCTGCGCGCCGCGGAGCTCATCGCGAAGAAAACCCAGGGCGCGGTGCTCGTTAAGGGCGGGCATGCCGCCGGGGACGCAGCGGATTTGCTCTTTGAGCGGGGCGAGGGGTACTGGCTGGAGGGCGAGCGCGTCAACAACCCAAACACCCACGGCACTGGCTGCACGCTCTCGTCGGCCGTCGCCTGCAACCTGGCTGCCGGGCTTTCGCTTCGCGAAAGCGCGCGCTTGGCCAAGACCTATTTGACGGGTGCGCTCAAGGCCATGTTGGATTTGGGGCATGGCAGCGGGCCGCTCGACCATATGGGCGGAGCGGGGAACTAGGCTCCAAGCCCCGGCAAAACGCGGCCAAGGTAAGGCGGCGCGAGGGCTCTCCGAAGCCGCTCGAGTTTCGGCCTCGGGGGCGGGCCGGAGATTATAGCTCCGGGGGCGGCTGCGGCAAGGTCCCAGGCCGAACCGTCGGGTTCGGGGCCTGGGCCTTCGCAGCCGTCA
>JAITTC010000077.1 GCA_031287285.1 Christensenellaceae bacterium | reverse complement strand
CCCTCTTTTAAGGGGAAGAATACGAAAACAAACCAGGCTTTATGGAGGAGATGCCCCATGCAAGCAAAATCCGGCTTGGCCCGCGGCCTGGACCGCGTCCTGCCCATCGCGCTCTTTGGCCTGCTCTGCTTCCTCTTCTATGCGGGCAGGCTGCGAAACCTGCTCACCGGCGCGGCCCTCTCTGCGCGGACCGCAGCGCTCTTTGGCTATGGCCTTTGGCTCTTCCGCAAGAGCCGAAAGGGCAAAGGCAGGCGCGCCCTGCAAGAGGGGCGGCTGGCCGGCGAGTACGCCCTTTTGCACATGCCGCGCGAAAAAGCCCTCCGCCTCATCCAGAGCGCTCTTGGCTCAAAATACGGCCTGATCTGCGAAAAAACGGCGAAAAACGGCCTGATTTTGGGCGAATACGAAGGGCAGGCTGTGGCGCTGTTCTTCCTGCAGGCGGCAGACGGCCCCCATGTGCGCGACCTGCAGGCCTTCGACCGGCGCAGGCGCGGGCTTCCCGGCCTGCTGCTCTGCTGCGCGCAGGCCGACAGGGCAGCGCTGCAATACGCGGCGGCAGCAAGGCCCCCCCTTGAGATCCTTCGCGCGGCGGAGCTGCCGGTCCATCTCCCCGCAGGGGAACTTCCCGGCGAAAGGCCGGGGGGCTTTGCCAAGCTTAAGGCGCTTTGGCGGCGTGCGCTCTCGCCCGGCCGCGCGGGCGGCTACATGCAGGCCGCAGCCTTCCTGCTGGCGCTCTTCATCCTGAGCGATCGGCTCCTTTACCTCGTTCCGGGGCTTTTCTGCGCGCTGATGGGCAGCCTGGCCGCGCGGCAGGGCAAGCTGAAGCCAAGGCTTTTTGCGCGGGAAGCCTAGGGGGCTTAGGGCAGCTCGATCTTCGCATCCTTCCGCGCCCTTCGGTAGATCACGAAGCGCTTGCCGATGCACTGCACCGGCAGGGCATGCAGCTTTTCGCACAAGACGCCGCAGGCCTCCCTCGCGCTTTCGTAAGGCGCGCCCTTCATCAGTTGCACCTTGATGAGCTCGCGGGCCTCGAGGGCGTCCCAACCCTGCTTAATCAGGTTTGGCACGATCCCCTCCTTGCCGATATGCAAAACCACCGGCTCCTCATTGGCCCGGCCGCGCAGGTAAGCCCTTTGCTTGGAGCTGAGCTCCGTGACTTCTTTTTGCGTCTTTTCCATCTATTTTTGAATGCTTCCTCTCTTATTTGTATTGATCGTAGCGGCCAAAGTCCCGCACGGTGGTCGATACGTAGGGGTTCGGCCGCAGCGATTGGTTCAGCGCCTCGTCGCGCTCGCCATCCATGACCCAAACGATGGTGCCCGGGCCGCAATGGTCGCTGAGCCAGTGCACGTCCTCATCGAGCATCCGGATGCAGCCGTGCGAGGCGCGCTTGCCCAGGTTGCGATAGGATGTGGAATTCAGGCTGCTCAGCGTCGCGCGGTTATAGAGGATGGAATGAAAGAAATAATCGCCAAAAATGCGCGTGGCATAGCGGATATAGCAGTTGGAGGTGGGGAAGAAGCGCCATTCCTTGCGGCTTGAATTGGCCAGGGTGAAGCGCCCCGTCGGCGTCGGCGTGCCGGAAGCCCCCGTCGAGCAGATGAACTGCTGCTCGATCACGCCGTAGCGCCCAGGCTCCGACATGGAAACGATGGTGATGACCTGATTGGTTCGATCGACGATGATGGCGTAGGGCAGGCCATAGCTTTCGTCTACATACAGCGATTTTTCATAAAGATCGCTCTTTAGCGGGTAGGGCACGACGGCGGCCTTCTCTTCGAAGATGGGCTCCAGCGCTTCCCCGCCGTCGCTTTGCTCGATCGTCCCGTTAAAACCCGCGCTGCTCACGGCATAGGGGAAGCTACTCCCCGCAAAGGCGCTGCAGCTTAAGGCAAGCAGCAGAACAACGGCAAAAATCGACCCGCACAGGCTCTTCTTCAAGGTTCATCCACCCCCGTCATCCAGTTCGGAATACAATAGCAAAAGAATAGCACAATCCTCCCGGCTTGTATAGCCATACGGCCCCTCCTTCACGGCTTTTGCGCAAAAAAGCATTGTCTTTTTTCCGCGCGGGCTGTATGCTACGGGCAAAAGGAGTGATTTTATGCGAAACAAGTTAAGGCTTTGTTTCATCGCGTTTGCCCTGACCGCGGCGCTGCTGCTCCCTGCCTGCAGCGCATCTTCCGGCGGCGATAGCGACTATTTTGCGCCCGAAAGTACCTCGGATATGGACTTCGTCTACATCACGGAGGCAGGCGACGGCCCCGCCGCCGTTTCGAACCCCGGCCAGGCGCCCAGCGATCGCAAGGTCATCCGCAAGGCCCGCTATGAGATCCTCTGCACCGAGTATGAGGCCGCTCTTGGCCGTGTCAACGAGGAAATCGAAAGGCAGCAGGGCTATGTGCAGTCTGCAGAAAGCTCTGGCAGCCCCTCAAAGGGCAACGCCAGCACTTTTTTGGTGCTTCGCATCCCCTCCGGGCGACTGAACGAGTTCCGCGGCTTCATCCCAAGCCTTGGCGAGATCAGCTACCAAAGGGAATCCGGCGAGGATGTGACCGCCCAGTATTTCGACACCGAGGCTCAGTTAAAAGCCCTGCGCGCCCAGGAAGAGCGCATTCTCTCCTTCCTAGAGCAGGCCGAAACCCTCGATGAAATCTTTCAAATCGAGGAGGAGCTCAAAAGGATCCGCATCGAGATCGAGCGGCTGACCACGGTGCGCAAGCAGCTCGACGATCTGAGCTCCTTTGCCACGGTGGAACTGCAGCTCATTCAGAGCCAGGCCGACGAAACGATCGAGCCGGAGCAGCGGGCCGTTTTTGGCTCGAGATTTGGCGAAGCCTTTGGGCACTCCTTCCGCCTCTTCACCGAGGTGGTCGAACGGGCCATCCTCGTCCTGATCTGGATGCTGCCCTATCTCTTATTGGCCGGGTTGGTCGTCTCTGCCTGCATCGCTCTTTCAAGAGCGAAGCGCCGCCGCAAGGCAAAGAACGCCCCGCCGCAAGACGAATCTAAGTAGGCAGACTTCAAATCCCGAGGCGAGGGCGGCTTTTTTGCGGCACGCGCCTCGCTTCGCTCGGCGGGGGCGGCCAACGCGTCTGCTTCGCAGCCGCTTAGAACCAGGGGGCTTTTCCGCGTTTATAACGCGAAAAAGCCCCCTGGTTATTTGCTCGCTGCCGCTCGCCGTTGGCCCCCCCCCCCAGGCAGCCCTTCGAGCTTCTGCGCCATTTTCCCCTGCGCTTCTGCCCGTTTTCGCCTTGCGTTCAGGCCTTTTTGCCGCTTGCAAGCCTTTCCTTCAAAAAATCCAGCCCCCGCAAGTAGCCATCAAAGCCAAGGCCGATGAACGAGGCCTCGCAGGCCATTCCCGCATAGGAAATGCGCCTGAACTCCTCGCGCTCTCGCACGTCGGAAATATGCACCTCCACGGCCGGGAGGGCAACCGCCTTCAGCGCATCTAAAATCGCGATGGAAGTGTGGGTGTAGGCAGCCGGGTTGATGACGATGCCGTCGTATTCCCCGCGCGCCGCCTGAATGGCGTCCACAAGGGCCCCTTCGTGGTTCGATTGAAAAAAGCCCGTCTCCACGCCGATTGCCTTGGCATGGGCTTCGATCTTCTGAAGGAGATCCGCATAGCTTTCGCTGCCATAGATTCCGGGTTCGCGCAGGCCCAAAAGGTTGATATTAGGCCCGTTCATCACCAAAAAACGCATAAAAACCCTCCTCAATTTGCCGCGCGGCCGCTTCCTGTGCGCCCTCGTTTTGAACCCTGAAATCCGCGGCCTCCGCATAGAGCGAGGCCCTTTCCGCTTCCATCGCGCGGAGCCTTTCGAGCCCGCCCGCCGAAAGGGGGCGCCCCTCCGTCGCCAAAAGCGCCAAATCCCGCTCGATGAAGGCCACTGCAGCGTTTTGCCTCAGCGCCTCGCGGGTTTGGGCACGCCAAACCGCGCCGCCGCCCGGCGCGCGCACCAGCCCCGGCGGTTTATTCTGCTCCGCGATTATCCT
>JAITTC010000049.1 GCA_031287285.1 Christensenellaceae bacterium | reverse complement strand
GACAGGATCTACAGCACGACGCTCAGCGCCACGAGCAGTGAAAAAACGACCGCCATACAAAGCAGTGCAACCTGTAAACTTTCACCCAAAGGCATTCTGCCGACCCCCAATCCATTCCTTTATAAAGCCCAGGCGCGCTTTTCGCTTTTCGGGCAAAATTTCGCGCCAATTCATGAATCCCTTCAGCCAAAAACGCCGCGATTTTAAGCCTTTTGCGCGCGCCTAAAGCTGAGCCTTACCTAAAGGCCTTTTTCATGCAATGTAGCATATCCGCCACAAAGCTGTCAAGCCGCACGGTGCCGGCCGCCAGCATTTTTCCGCTCCCCGTTTCGCATCGCGGAAGGCCGTTTCGTTTCACGAAAAGCTCTTCCCGAGCCGGGCGCCTTTGAATGCCCTGCCCCTTCGCTTTTTTTGCCTTCTTATAATAAGCTGAATTGCTTCGCCGCCACCCGCAAGGCGCGTAAGCCGGGATGCAACCCAAAAGGCATGCGAAAAGCCCTGCCCTGCTCTGATATCCTCTTATATCCTCGAAGAGCGCGCAGGGGCGGCGCGGCCCCTGCGAAGCCGCCAAATCATCGCCGCCCTGCTAAAAACAGGTTAAATGCGTTTTCTTTTCGTTTTTTCGCTTGACAAGGCGCCTTGTCCTTCGCTATTATGCTTTTTAAGCAATGGCGCTGGCCTGTTCTTCACGAATAGGCGAGCGCTTTTTCTTTTTCTCTGGCTTCACGCGCGGGCGGCTAACCGCGTTTGAACGCCCGAATAAAAAGCGGCTTCGGCGGCGGGGCCGGATGCCCCTGGTTTCCCCCAGGCTCCCCTTTTTGGGGCCGCCTCGGGATCTGCCGAGGTTAAAATGGATGGGAGGAAGTTTTATGGAATTCTCCGGGCTCAATTCACTGTGGACCTTACTCGGCGCCGCGCTGGTGTTCTTCATGCAGGCGGGCTTCGCGATGGTGGAAACCGGCTTTACCCGCGCGAAGAACGCGGGCAACATCATCATGAAAAACATGATGGATTTCTGCATTGGCGCACCGCTTTACTGGCTGGTTGGTTTCGGCATCATGTTCGGCACCTCCAGCACCCTCTTCGGCGGTTTTGACCTGATGGTCAAGGGGGATTACTCGGCGGTTCTGCCCTCGGGCGTGCCGCTGTGGGTCTTTCTCATCTTCCAAACGGTGTTTTGCGCAACCGCCGCCACGATCGTTTCCGGCGCGATGGCAGAGCGCACGAAGTTCCTCGCCTACTGCCTTTACAGCGCGGCGATTTCGCTGCTGATCTACCCCATCTCCGGCCACTGGATCTGGGGCGGTGGCTGGCTGGCCGAGCTTGGTTTCCATGATTTCGCGGGTTCCACGGCCGTGCACATGGTCGGCGGCGTGGCCGCGCTCGTCGGCGCCAAGATCCTGGGCCCCCGCATCGGCAAATACAATGCGGACGGCAGCCCCAACGCGATCCCCGGCCACAGCCTGACCCTGGGCGCGCTTGGCGTGTTCATTCTCTGGTTTGCCTGGTTTGGCTTCAATGGTGCCTCCACCGTTTCGATGGAGGGCGATAGCATCGTTTCAGCCGGCAAGATCTTCATGACCACGAACACCGCGGCTGCGGTCGCGACCGTGACCGTGATGATCATTACCTGGATCCGCTATAAGAAGCCCGACGTGTCGATGACGCTCAACGGCACCCTTGCGGGCCTTGTGGCCATCACCGCGGGCTGCGACGCGGTCAGCGTCGAAGGCTCCGCCCTGATCGGCATCATCGCGGGTTTTGCGGTGGTCTTCGGCATCGAGTTCATCGATAAGGTCCTAAAGATCGACGATCCGGTCGGCGCCATCGGCGTGCACGGCATATGCGGTGCCCTGGGCACGATTTTAACCGGCATTTTCGCGACGGAAGAGGCCCTTGGCGGCATTTCGCGCGGGCAGTTCATCGGCGTGCAGGTGCTGGGCGTGGCCAGCGTCATCGCCTATGTGGCCATCGCGATGTTCATCGTCTTCACCATCATCAACAAGACCGTCGGCCTGCGTGCCTCTGCAGACGAAGAGATCCGCGGCCTTGACGTAACCGAGCACGGCCTCGCCTCCTCGTATGCTGACTTCATGCCCATCGCTTCTGGCGCGCCCACCGAGGAAGCGGCAGACCCGGCGGTGGTCGAGGTCCTGCGCCGCGAAAGAGCCGTTCCCCTTGGCATGAACAAGGAAGGCGCGGTGATGACCAAGGTCACCATCATCTTCAACCCCGCTCATTTAGAGCGCATGAAGGCAGCCATGAACTCGATTGGCGTAACCGGCATGACGGTCACGCAGGTAATGGGCTGCGGCATCCAAAAGGGCCGCACGGACTTCTACCGCGGCATCCTGGTCGAAAATCTCGACCTGCTGCCCAAGCTGCAGATGGATATCGTCGTTACCGCGGTGCCCGTAGAAATCGTGGTGGAAACAGCGCAGAGCATCCTGCACACCGGCCGCATCGGCGACGGTAAGATCTTCATCTATCACGTGGAGGATGTCGTCAAGGTTTCGACCGGCGAACGCGGCTATGCGGCGCTCCAAGGCCTGGACGACGTCTAAACCAATCCCCCGGCTTTCGATTTCATACGATGAAGAAGCGCCCAAATTCAATTTGGGCGCTTCTTTTGCCTTTATGGTTTGAGATCGTGTGCGGCTCGCGGCCCCTTCAATCAGCCTGCGGCGCAAGCGCGGGGCCGCCTTTTTGAGCCCGGCCTTAAGGCTGCATCTTTCGCGCCGCTCAAAGCCCCTTCAAGCCCTTCTGTCGGCCCGCGCGGCAAGGGGAAGCGCCCAAGGCCTAAGCCCTGGGCGCTTCCCCTTGGGTTTTTGCGGCTTTGGCCGGGCCAATCGGCTGGGATTAGCTATCGTCCGCGTCCTGTTCGGGCCTGCCGCCCTTGTTTGCCACGCCGGTGTAAGAGCCTAGCACGTCCTCATCGGCAGACTCGCGGAAGGCACGCACCACGGGAATGCCATAGCCGGTTTCCGTGGGGAAATGCGCGCCGATGGCGAAGGGTGGCATCAAATCCTCGCCCGTGCGGTTGTGCCGGTCGCGAATCTTATTGTCATTTCGCCTTCTTGGCATGAAAAATCACCTCGGGGCTAGCTTGCCCGAGGTGATTGCACTCTATACCGCGGTTTTTACAAAAACAGGGATTAAGCGGCTGAGGCCGGGGCATCGGGCCTTGGCGGTTCCAGGGAGGAAATCAGGTCTGAAAAGGCGGCCTGACTTTCTTGCTGAACCTGATAAAAACGGTAATCGCGCAGCTTAACCCCTCCGCTCTCGCGCGTGTAGGGCGCGGCAAAGAGCTTTTGCGCGTTGTTATAATACACGGGCAGGGCACCGGCGCTCGTGCGCAGGTAAAGCAGCTGGGTGGCGCTCAGCTCCGGCGAATAGCTTTGGTCCCCAGAGATGTCGAGCCGGACGGGCTCCGCGGCATAAAAGGCGTCGAGACTCTGGCCCAGGGTGCTTGGGTCCTCGATATCAACCCTTGGAATGTCTTCCCCTTGGTAGCCGAGGTAAGCGACCGAAACCTCGCTCACGTTTTCACGCGGCAGCAGCGTTTCCGCGCCGAATTGCGCGCAAGCGCCTAAAAATAGAAGCATGAACAGCAAAAACGCTGGGCACAATGCTCTTAGAATTTGTTTCATGAGGATTTTCCTCCCGGCGACCTGCCTGAAATCGGCCACGCGCACCGCAAAACAGCGCGCCTTAGCTGTTGAATCCCCTCCATTATAGCCGAAGAGTGCCCGATAGGGAAGGGGAGAGTAGAAAAATTCGGGGGCGAGGGAATTTCCGTGATAAAAATTCTAGGATTGCACACAATAAAACCCAAAAGGAGGCGAACCCCTTGAAGAAGAAAATCCTCATTGCCTTGT